>JANOKE010000343.1:0-1242 GCA_031419135.1 Gemmatimonadaceae bacterium | reverse complement strand
CCTTCGTCCAGTTCGCGATAGAGCCACGCACCAAGGTGCCAGCGAGAGGTGAATCCGTTCTTGGGCAGCGTGATGTGCCCCTCCAATGGAACAGAGAGTGTTGCGTCCGTAAGGAACGCTTCAGCCACCCCCTCCTCGGCGCCCGGGCGTAGGTCGTCAAGGTAGTCGGCCGCTGCAAGGATTCCAGGCTCGAGGAAGCGTCGGCAAATGACTTTCATTCACCAGCTCCGATCCAATCCGCGACGCCCCGGAACATCTTATGCTTTGCAGCGAATGCGTATTCCGGCTGATTCCGGCCAGGCATTCTGGTTGAATCCGGCCACCTGTTCCGGTTGAATTCGGCCACTTGTTCCGGTCGATTCCGGCCACCTGTTCCGGCTGATTCCGGCCACCCATTCCGGAGGATTCCGGCCAAGGTGCCAGTGGCGTTGTGAAATGCAGGGCGCAGGGTCCCATGTCGTGAGGCAGTGGCGTCATTCCGGCACACTCAACCCGGAGCCATTGTGCCACGAGACAGGATACCTATGCGAACGATACTGGATGCTTTACGGCTGCGGCTCGATGCCGGGCTGAGCGAACGCAAAACGGCGCGCAGTCTCGGCGTGCCCCGCAGCACCGTGCAGGACTACGTCGTGCGCTTTCGCGCGAGTGGATTGGTGTGGCCACTCGCCGACGCGATGGACGACGCGGCGCTGGAGCGCGCGCTGTTCCCGCGCGACGGCGCGCGTCCCGCCGCGCGTCGTCCGCTGCCGGACTGGGCTACCGTCGCGCGAGAGAAAAAGCGCAAAGGCGTGACCCTGCAGTTGTTGTGGCAGGAATATCGAAGCACGGAGCCGACGGGGTACAGTTACAGCCAATTCGCCGTGCACTATCGGGGCTGGCGCACGACGCTCGATCCCGTGATGCGTCAGGAGTACCGCGCCGGCGAGCGCACGTTCGTCGACTATGCGGGCGTGACGGTCGAGGTGATCGATCCGACCACGGGCGAGGTGCGCGAGGCGCAGGTCTTCGTCGGCGCGCTCGGGGCGAGCAACTACACGTATGCGGAAGCGACATGGACGCAGCAACTGCCGGATTGGATCGCGTCGCACGTGCGGATGCTGGAGTACTTTGGCGGCGTCACGGCGCTGATCATCCCCGACAATTTGCGCACGGGCGTCACGTATGCGTCGTACTACGACCCGGAAATCAATGCGACGTACGCGGAATTTGCGGCGCATTATGGCACGGCCATTCTCCCGA
>JANOKE010000342.1:0-4099 GCA_031419135.1 Gemmatimonadaceae bacterium | reverse complement strand
CTCGACGCGCTCGTATCGCACCCTGGCAACTTCATGGACGAGCGCGCGGCTGGCCTGGCGCGCAACGCCGATGCGATTACGGAAGCGCTCGAAGCCGAGCCGGGCTCGACCCGACTGTTGATGGAGCTGACTGCCGGTCAGGGCACCGTTCTGGGTTCGACCTTTGAAGAGATGACCTCGTTGCTGGCGATGATCCCGACGGCGCTGCAGTCGCGACTGGGCGTCTGTCTCGATACGGCACACGTCTGGGCCGCCGGGTACGATCTCGTACAGGCCTACGACGACGTGTGGCAGCGATTCGACGACGCGATCGGCCTCGCGCGGTTGGAATGCCTGCACCTCAATGACTCGAAGGCGACTTTGGGTTCGCATCTCGATCGGCACGAACTGATTGGCGAGGGTACCATTGGCGCTGCAACATTTCGGCGCATCATGACGGATGATCGTTTGGCCGCAGTGCCGAAGATCCTCGAAACGCCCAAAGGCGATACGCCCGCCGCCACCGACGGTCGCATGGTCAAGTTGCTTCGCGACCTGGCCACCGCGCCATGACGGCCCGCGCCGTGCGACGCGTGTCATTGCTGACGCTCGCTCTCATTGTGAGCGCGACACCTGCACGCGCGCAACGTCAGACGCCTCGCGGCGAAGCGTCGATACCGGCTGAGGGGGCACGCGCCGAGGTGTGGCTCGTAAGCGGAGACGTCGGCGCCATCATGGGCGGCAGGTGGCTCGAAGGGACGCGGGCGCCGACGCTGTCAGGTGGGGTCGGTGTCGCCCTGTCGCTCGACGCGAAGTATTCGGTGTCAGAACGTCTTGACGTCGGCGGCGCAATTCGTGTCGCGGCACAACCGCTGCGCCTGCACGAAGCGGATGCGCGTTGGGATGGCGGCACGCTGACCGATGCACAGATGCTGGTCACGCTCGCGATCGCTCGGCGTCACGTTGGACATCTGGAGACCGACCTCACGTTCGGCAGCGGACTCGCGCTGCTCACGGGAGCGCGATCGCTCTTTCCATTCTCGGCTGCCGGAACGATGACACCGGTGTCCGAAGCCGGGATTGCGTTGCGTCGCGGCGGTCGCCGAGCTGGCGGATTGACGTCGCGAACCCTGGCGCTCTTCGCACGCTACAGTGTCGTGCGGCTGGATCCTGGCCCCACACCAGCGGACGCGATTGACGCCACATCGGCTTCCGTTGGCTGGGTTGCACGCACCACCATCGGCATCCGGGTTCAACGATGAGCGCACGAGGTGTCGCCGGTCTCGCGTGTGTGCTCGCGGCGGCGTGTGGCGCACCGCTGGCGACGCGTCCGGAGGCTGCGTATGACCCCACAGCGCTCACCGGCGGGCTGCTCTATCGCTGGGGCAGTGGAACGACCGTGCGCGTGTGGGTCGTACCACCCCCAACGGCTGGGAGCGTCGACCTGGCGCTCGCGGTGCGACTGGCCATCAGTCGCTGGAACAGTGTCAGGCAGTTCAACGAATTCACTCTGACGGCCGCGGCGCATATCGGTGAGGCCCACATAGTCGTGTATGATCGCGAAAGCGCGACCCCTGTTTCGCCCGGTAGTTGCCAGTTCGATCCGCACGGAGCAGCCGGTTACACCTACTTCTGTCCAGGGAGTGGTGCGCCGCAGCGCGCGGAACGCCTACGCCCGTCCACGGGAGATGCAGATGGCGTCTCGGTGGTTGTTCGTGTCGACCGTGGACGCGTGAGCTCTCAGAACGCCTACAACGCCATCGTCGGCCACGAATTCGGACACGCGCTTGGCATCGGCGCGCATAGCGACGTGCCCGGTGACCTCATGTTCGGCTTGCCCAGTGTCGAAACACCGAGCATCCGTGACCGGGCTACATTGCGATTCGTCCTCGGACAGCCGCCAAACATCATACTGTAAGCGCGGTAAAGACACTGCGGTTGTGGTACCGCCACTGCGGTTGCCTGCTACGGCGGTTATGGTATTACATGGCGGTTGCCTGCCACTGCGGTTGCAGTACCCCCGCTGCAGTTGCAATACCCCCACTGCAGTTGCACCACTGCGGTTTCAGCGCTGCTCCTTTAATTTGAGGGTCGCGGTTATGGCGCCAGTTGGTTCCGATAGGTCTTCGACGCGTGAAAGCGCGGGCGGCCTTGCCCCGCAGGGGCTCACCCCATCCGGTCGCGTTCACTGGAATCTTGTGGCCCCGGAGCTCGTGGAAGCAGCGATACGCCGAGGCGAGGGTGTCTTGGCTGACATGGGGCCCTTTGTGGCCGTCACGACGCCACATACGGGCCGTTCACCGAACGACAAATTCGTGGTGCAGGAACCGTCCAGCGACGCCGATGTGGACTGGGGCAAGGTTAATCAGCCCATCTCACCGGCGCACTACGAAACCCTCAAGGCGGACGTGAAGCAGTACCTCAACGGCCTTGGCGAACTGTTTGTGCAGGATCTGCATTGCGGCGCAGATCCGGCCACCCAACTGAGCGTACGCTACGTGCTGCCGAATGCCTGGCATGCGAATTTTGTGCGCAACATGTTCATCCGTCCGGACGCTGACGCGCTCCCGACCTTTGCACCGAATTTCACCGTGTACCATGCGCCAGAGTACCAGGCGGATCCGGTGCGGCACGGGACACGCACGGGCACGTTCATCGTGCTCAATCTGGCCGATCGAGCGATTCTCATTGGCGGCACGCGCTACGCCGGTGAACTGAAGAAGGCCATGTTCACGGTGATGAACTACTTGCTGCCCAAGCAGGGTGTGCTGTCGATGCACTGCTCAGCCAACGTCGGACCCGCCGGCGACACCGCGCTGTTCTTCGGATTGTCCGGCACCGGCAAGACCACGCTGTCGGCTGATCCCTCGCGCAGCCTGATTGGCGACGACGAACACGGGTGGTCGCCGAACGGAACGTTCAACTTCGAAGGCGGCTGCTACGCGAAGGTGATCAACCTGTCAGCCGAGAACGAACCGGACATTCATGCCACGACGCAGATGTTCGGCACGGTGCTCGAAAATGTGGTGCTCCATGAGCCGTCGCGCACGGTGGATTTCGCCGACCAATCGATCACGGAAAACACACGCGCCTCGTATCCGTTGCACTACATCAGGAATCACGTATCGAGCGGGCGTGGCGGACACCCCCGCAACGTGGTGTTTCTCACCGCCGACGCGTTTGGCGTGCTGCCGCCCATTGCCAGGCTCACTCCTGAGCAGGCGATGTACTACTTCCTCTCGGGGTACACCGCCAAAGTGGCGGGCACCGAGCGCGGCGTCATCGAGCCGCAAGCCACGTTCAGCGCATGCTTCGGCGCCGTGTTTCTGGTGTGGCATCCCACCACGTACGCGACGATGCTTGGTGAGTTGCTTCGCACTCACGGCGCCCAGGTGTGGCTGGTGAATACCGGCTGGAGTGGCGGTGCCTTTGGTGTGGGTACGCGCATGAAGTTGTCGTACACGCGGGCGATGGTGCGCGCCGCGTTGAACGGATCGCTCGATTCCGCCGCCACAATAGCCGATCCGGTGTTCGGACTCCAACTGCCGACGAATATTGACGGCATTCCCAGCGACGTGCTCGACCCTCGTCGCACCTGGAGTGATGGCGCGGCGTATGACACGCAGGCACACAAGCTGGCAGAGATGTTTCGCGAAAATATCAAGAAATTTGGTGAGGCGGTGCCAGCCAATGTTCTGGCGGCCGGACCGAAAGGATAGCGTCGCGGCAGGCGATCAGGCACAGGCCGGAATGCAATGAACCCCGTCAGGACGATGTCCTGGCGGGGTTTATTGCAGACGGGCGGTGACTCAGTTTACGACTCGCGTTTTTTCCAGAAACACCTCGCGCCCTTCGCGCACGGTCAGGTATACGACGCCGTTTGGACCAAAGCCCACGATTTGTCGGCCCGGCGGCACTTGCACGCGATACACCAGTTCCCCCTTCCGATTCACCACGTCGTACACCAGCGGCGCCATCATCGCAGCCGTCACGCCTGCCGGCATCAGTCCGCCGAGGCCTCCCGCTCCACCGCGTCCCGTGGTGTCGCCGGCAGCGCGTGCGCCACGTCCCGCACCACGCTCCCCGCCTCCGTTACACTCACCGGCCCGCGCGCAAGCCG
>JANOKE010000341.1:0-1316 GCA_031419135.1 Gemmatimonadaceae bacterium | reverse complement strand
CGCCGAAGACGTGCACGGTGCCGACGATCGCGGCCGTCTGCGCCTGAGCAGCACGACCCAGGCCCATGCAGAGAGCAACGATTCCAGCGCCGCAAACCAAATAGCGGATCATTCAGCCTCCATGCCACAATGATAGACTCGTGACGAGCACGGCTCTACTTCCGCCAAATCAGAATCACCGCGCACGCGTCATCGAGATATTCCCCGGGAATTCGCGTGACACCGCCGTAGACTTCCATGAGTTGGATGGAGGATGGAGGAATGTCTCTCACGGCTCCGGGGGCATCCATATCCTCTCTCTTACCAAACGCGTAGTTCGTCCATCGAACGCCATCCACCCACACCTGAATGCGTCCCCCCTCATGACGGCATCTTGCGAATTCGAAATCGCGATGACCGACGAGACGAAACCCCGGTATCCGTATCAACAAGGACTTCACATCCAGTGGGGGTTGGCTATCAATTTGCTCTCGTGTTACGAAATAGCCGGTACTGCGGCGCATTCGCGCGTATGCATCCGTAAGACGCACCGGATAGTCGATACGCTTCCCTGCAATCGTCATGGTCGCAATGGCTTGCGCCGAGGATACCATCGCGACGTTGACCGCAACCTCGCGGTCGGCGACGACCACGACCTTCATCACCACCGCCTCGAAGCCTATACGACGAACGCGTACCCGGTACTCGCCCGCTGCCACACCGGCAAAACGAAAGGCGCCCAGCGAGTCCGTGCGGGTCTGTCGATCGGTCGGATCAAGCACAACGTCGACGGCGCGCAGCCACAACACTGAATCACCAGCGACGTGAACCGTGCCGATGATAGTGGCACTCTGGGCTATCGCCAGTCGACCAACGAGCATGCCGAGCGTCAGGACGTTGAAGCATCGGACTGAGAATCGTCGCATAGAGCCGCCCTCATCGGTACCGCACTCGCCTCTGGGCACGGTAAACGAAATTGTTATTGGCGTTCCGCCAATCGCGAGAGTCCCGTGTCCGCTGATCGTGTCGCGCATGTATTCAAGATGGACCGTGAGCCGCATTCAACGCCAGCGCATGGCGATTGGGTCACGTCAAACAGCGCCGCGCGGACGACAGCCGAGCTCTTGTGAGCGGCCACACTCGGTCGCGTCGCCGCTGTCAGCAGCAGCGACGGGTTAGCCTAGTGGCTACGATGCGCTCTATCTGCGTCCGAAATGTTGGGAGCTTTGCTGAACGACTTCCGACTCACGCGGGTCGAACGACGTCCTGAGCTTCAGCGAGAACATCTGCGCGGGTCAGAGCATGATCGATCACCCTGACAATATATGCTGCTCTCA
>JANOKE010000340.1:0-10384 GCA_031419135.1 Gemmatimonadaceae bacterium | reverse complement strand
CGAGCTGTCGTCCGCTCGATCAGACGGCGGTGATGGGCCGCGGCCCATCACCGCCGTCTGATCGAGCGGACGACAGCTCGCGCGTCACTCCGTTGGCGGCTTCTTGACCTGGATGCCGACTGGTGCGGCGGCCGGGCCGATGACGGGCTTCGCGGGCGCCCTCGGCGCGGACAGCTTCAACTTCGCGATCACGCGATCGGTGATATCGAGATTCTTGTCGGCTGACACAATGAACGATCCGGCCGCCACATCAAAGATGAATGAATATCCGCCGTCGGCGCGCAGGTCATCCAGCACCTTGCGCACGCTTTCCAGCACGGGCTGCATCAGCTCCCCTTCACGCTGCTGCGCCTGATCGTTGAGCTTCTGCACGCGATCCTGAAACTCGCCTTGCTTCTCACGCAACGTCTTGAGACGGGCGTCCTTGGCAATGGGCGACAGCGCCACCTCTTCCTTTTTGAACTGCTCATCCATCGCCGTCAACGAATCGGTGAGTTTGGCAACCTGCGTGCGCATGGCCTCCAGTTCCTTCTGCAACTGCATTTGGGCTTCGACGGCGCCGGGCGCGGACTGCAAAATCGCCTGCGAATTGATGAACGCAAACTTTTGCGCGGCGCCCTGCGCAGACGCGAGTGACGGGGCGCCAAGCAGCAGCGCGCACGCGCCGACGAATACGGGTAGACGCATCAGAGATCCTCTAGAAGAGCTGGCCAAGCCGGAAATGGAACTGCCACCGCGGGTCCGGCTTCGCGCGGAGGGTGATTGGATCGATCGACACCCGATCGAACCCATACGCCAAGTCGAGACCGAGTGGCCCCAGTGGCGTAACGGTTGATACCCCGACGCCTGCCGAACGGAACAGGCGGGTAGGATTGATCTGCCGAGCCGACGCCCAGTTGTTGCCGGCGTCGGTGAAGGCGTTGAGGTAAAACATCTGGTTGAAGCGCATGCCGATCTCGCCGGTCACCGTGAGGAAGGCGTTGCCGAACGACGACGGGTCGGAGCGATTCTGGTCGGTGGTTGGATTGAAGCCATTCGGCGTAATCGAGAACTCCTGATACCCACGGAGTTGCTGACCGAATTGCACACCGCCTACGGAAAACTGCTGCTGGAAAAAGAACGGACCGGAATTACCGAACAGGGCACCGGTGCGAGTGGTCAAGCCCATCACCAACTTCACGGGTTGGGCACCGGCACCTTTGCCACCGAACTCCGCCAGCGAGGTATACGCCCGGATTTCGCCCGTGATACGCTGGAAGTTTACCGATCCGCCCAGGGGACCGCCACTGAAGTCCATGGTAATCGATCGCAGCGCGCCGCCAGTGGCGAATGGCATATCGAATCGCGTATCGTAGGTGTACTCGACTCCAATGTTCGATCGGAAGCAGTTCCTGGTGCAGCCGTTCTGAATGACGCCTGACGTGAACGTGGCCGACTCACCGTTGTACGAGAGCGCCAGCGTTGAGAAGAGCGACCACGGAACCGGCAGGCCAAAGCGCAGCTGACTGCCTGTGCGAATGTTCTGGCCGAGATTCCCGACGATGAAACGCGACTGCGTGCGATAGGCGCTCAGCGCCCCGGACACGCGCGAGCCGCGCAATGCGGGATCCGAATACGTGGCTGTGAAATCGTTATAGAATCGACCGTACTGCCAGTTGAGCTGCCCACGCTTGCACAGCCCGAACAAATTGGGTTGCTCAACACCGATGAAACCGCCGAAGCCCACACCGCCCTGCCCGGCCGACGCACCGAAATTGATACTCCCGGTGCGCTTCTCCTTCACGCGAAAAATGATGTCGACATCGCCCTGATCGTTGATCGGTCGATAGTCGGGAAACGCCATCGGTGCTTCGAAGAAATTCAAATTGCTGATGCTCTGATAACTGCGCACCAGAATTTGCTGATTGAACACACCACCGGGCACCAGATTGATCTGCCGCCGAATGCAGTCGTCGACGGTGTAATCGTTGCCGACGATCTCGATGCGATTGACGATCGCCGGATTCTTCTCGTCGATGTCCCAGCGCAGATTGACCTCGGGCACAGAATCGGCACTCATTCGACGTTCAACCACCGGGGTGATGCGCGCGTACAGGTAGCCGTAGTTGCGATACTCGGTGTTCACCTTTTCGATCGCGTCGTCCCATTTCTTCTGATCGAAGATGCCCTCGGGTGCCGCCGCCTCACGCGTGATGAGTCCCTTGACACGCTGCGACAGCGTGGGGTCATTGCCTTCGAATGGATAGAGTCGCCTCAGCTCTTCGGTCGAGAATCGGCGGTTGCCCGACTCGAAACTGCCAATCCGATAGCGGGGGCCTTCCTCCACCGAAATCTCGAGCAGTCCCTTGCCCCGTTCGCGATCGACCACCAGCGTGTCTTTCGTGATGCGCATGTCCACATGGCCCAGGCGCGAATACAGCGCAGGAATGCGCTCTCCGAGATCGCCGACATATTTGTCGTCGTTGTACTCACCCTTGCGGAACCACCAAAATCCTTCCGGGCGCGTTTTCATCGCGCCAACAACAGTGCCGTCTTTCACCTGCGTGTTGCCTTGCACATCAATCCCGGAGATCGCCAGTCGGCGCCCTTCATCGATGCGGTAGCCAATCGCAATACGCCCGTCGCTCATCACCGTGGAATCGATGGCCACGCGCGCGAGATAGTAGCCCGCGCTCTCGTACAACGAATCGATGCGGGCCCGCGCTCGCGCAACCTGCAGGGGGTCGATCGGACGCCCGATCAGCAAGTCCACCTTGTCGCGCACCGAGCGCTCCGACACGTTCCTGGGTCCGGTGACCGTGAGGTCGCCCAGCACTTTACGCTCGGAGACGGCAATGACCACCAGCGCCTTGCCGACCACGGACTCCAAGTCGCACTGCACGTCGACGTCGTCGAACTCGTTCAACGCGTACAACGCCTTGATCGCGCGCTGGATTGCCGGAAAGTTGAGCGGACTGCCCGCCGACAAACCGACCTCCGTGCGAATCTTCTGATCGGCAATCCGACTGTTGCCACGCACCACAATGGAGTCCGGGGTCGTACAGCGCCCCGTAACGTCTTGCGCCGCCAATGACCGCGACGAGCCCGCCAAAGCCAGAAAAATGGCTACGACGCTGCACACGGCTGAGCTCGCCGTCTTTCGAATGTCGCGATTCTGCATAACCTGAAAATATATACCGATTGTTCGAGCGGTCGGTCCCAGATCGATCCGGCCGTTGTCGGTCGCCTGCATCAGGCCTGCGGGGTTGGTGAAAGGACGCGGAACTCGAGCTTGTCCTTCTCGGTGGCGGAGACGTCCACTTCAATTTCGTCGCCCTTCGAGAACTCGGCCGTCAAAATCTTCTCCGATAATGGGTCTTCGATATAGCGCTGGATGGCTCGCTTGAGAGGCCGGGCGCCGAAATGTTCATCGTACCCATGATCCACCAGGAACGCCGTCGTCGCGTCCGTCAACCTGATCGTGAGTTCTTCCTCGGCCAGTCGCTTCTGCACGTCGGCGAACACGATGGACACAATCTGCGTGATGTGTTCCTTCCCGAGCGGATGGAAGACAATGACATCGTCGAGGCGGTTGAGGAACTCGGGATTGAACACCCGCCCCATCTCCTCCTTCACCTTCTCGGAAATGCGTTCGAAATCGCCGCGCGAATCCGCACCGCCGAAGCCGAGGGCTTTGCCCTTCGTGATGTCCTTGGCACCCACGTTGGATGTCATGATCACCACCGTATTCTTGAAGTCGATAACGCGTCCGTAATTGTCCGTCAGGTGTCCTTCGTCGAGCACCTGCAGCAAAATATTGAAGACATCGGGATGCGCCTTCTCGATCTCGTCGAGCAGCACAACACTATACGGTTTGCGCCGCACCGCTTTGGTCAGCGAACCCGAGTCTTCGTAACCGACATAGCCCGGCGGCGCGCCAATGAGCCGCGACACGGAAAACTTTTCCATGTACTCACTCATATCCACGCGAATCAGCGCCGAAGAATCGGCGAAAAGGAATTTCGCCAGCGAACGCGCCAGTTCCGTTTTGCCAACCCCGGTGGGTCCCGAAAAGATGAACGATCCGATGGGTCGACGGGGATCTTTGAGCCCGGCACGACTGCGACGAATGGACCGCGACAACGCCTTGATGGCTTCGTCCTGGCCCACCACCGACAGATGCAGTTCGTCTTCCATCCGCAACAGTCGCGACGTTTCGGCTTCTTGGAGACGCGTTACGGGAATGCCCGTCCAGCGACTGACAATGAAGGCAATTTCCTCTTCGCCAAGCGTTGGCCGATGCGACTGGCGGCGCTGCTCCCATTCCTCCTGGGTGCGGCGAATCTCGCCCTGCACCTCGCGCTCGTTGTCGCGCAGCGAGGCGGCGCGTTCGAAATTCTGGTCACGCACGGCGGATTCCTTTTCCGCGTTGATGCCTTCCAGTTGTGCTTTGAGCGCCGCAACCTCCACCGGTGGCACCTGCGCCGCCAAGCGGGCGCGCGCGCCCGCTTCGTCGATCACGTCGATGGCCTTGTCGGGAAGGAATCGGTCGGTGATGTACCGTTCCGACAGCTTGGCGGCCGCCAGCAGCGTCTCGTCGGGAATATTGACGCGATGATGATCCTCGTACTTGGTGCGAAGTCCCCGCAGGATCTGCACGGTTTCGTCGATGGACGGCGGCTCGACCACCACGGTTTGGAATCGACGTTCCAGCGCGCCGTCCTTTTCGATGTACTTGCGATACTCGTTGAGCGTGGAGGCGCCGACGCACTGCAACTCACCTCGCGCCAGCGCGGGCTTCAGCATGTTGCTGGCGTCGATGGCCCCTTCGGCGGCACCGGCGCCAACCAGCGTATGCAATTCGTCGATGAACAGAATAACCAGCTTGTTTTGCGCGATTTCGTTCATCACCGCCTTGAGCCGTTCCTCGAACTGCCCGCGGTACTTCGTGCCGGCAATCACCGCCGCCATGTCCAGCGACAACACGCGGTGCTCACGCAATGAATCGGGGCAATCACCGTTCGCGATGAGTTGGGCAAGCCCTTCCACGATGGCGGTCTTGCCGACACCGGGCTCACCGATCAGCACCGGATTGTTCTTCTTGCGGCGCGTCAGCACTTCCATCACGCGTTCAATTTCCTTCGCGCGGCCAATGGTGGGATCGAGCTGCCCTTCAGCCGCGAGCTGCGTCAAATCGCGACAGAAATGATCGAGGGCCGGCGTTTTCGATTTCTTCTCGCCTTTGGCAGGCGCGGCCGACGGCGGAACGACGCCGGATTTCTCGGGGGGCGTGGAGGGCCCGGACGGAGGCAACTCGGTTCCCAGCAGACGCAGGGTCTCGGCGCGCGCGGCTTCGAGATTCACGCCGGCGTCGGTCAGCACCTGTGCCGCGATTCCCTTCTCTTCGCGCAACAGGCCAAGCAGCAGGTGCTCGGTCCCCACGTAACTGTGGCTGAGGTCTCGTGCTTCGGCCATCGCCAACTCGAGGACTTTCTTCGCGCGTGAGGTATACGGCAAGTCGGGGCCGGTCGCCTGCGCCGCCTTCCCCTTCTTCACGGTCTCCTCGATTTTCTGCGTGACGTCTTCCAGATCGACGCTCAGGCTCTGCAGCACGGTGGCGGCCACACCCTCGCCCTCTCGAATGAGGCCCAGCAGGATATGCTCCGTTCCCACGTATTCGTGGTGGAGTCTCGCCGCCTCGTCGCGCGCCATCGCGAGGACCTTACGCACGCGCTCAGTGAAGTTGTAGCCGTTCATCGTCCCCTCAGGGTCGGGTCCGAGCGGGTCATTCGACGCCGCCCTCTTCGCTTTCCAGCGCCTGGCGCACAAATCGTGCACGCGCCAAGTTGGCTTCTGCCTCGCTCAGCACCTTGCCTTCGCTTTGAGCCAAATGCGCTGATTGCGCAAAAATCAGGAGCTTGTTGAGTGTGAATACACTGAGTCCGGAGATCAGTTTCAAGCCGACCGCCAGACGCACGCCACTCAGAAAGTTCATGGCCTCGTCGAACGTGAGGCTGCGGGCGTACCGCAGCGTCCCGTAGGCGCGCCATAGTTTATCCTCAATAATATAGCCCGCATCGCGAACCAATACACGACGCGCTTCTTCTTCGCGTTCGATAACGTGGCGCACGACACGCACCAGCAGGTTCTGCAGTTCGCCTTCCGACCGTCCCAGCGTTGTTTGATTCGACAGCTGAAAGAAGTTTCCTACCACCTCACTGCCCTCGCCGTACAGCCCACGATAGGTCAATCCCAGCTGCTGGAGTCCGGCCAGCACCTTGCCGATCTCCTTGGTGAGCACGAGTCCAGGCAGGTGGATGAGGACGGAGGCACGAAGTCCAGTCCCCACGTTGGTGGGACAGGCGGTCAGGAATCCGAATTCACGATGAAACGCGTAGGGCACCTGCGTTCCCAACTCGTGGTCGAGCTGCTGCACGGCCTCGAACGCCTCCGGAACGGCAAATCCGGAGCGGAGTGCCTGGAGTCGCAGATGATCTTCCTCATTCACCAGCAGTCCTACGGTCTCCCCCAGGAATGCGGCGGCGCCGCCGCGCAGTGGGTGCTGCTGATCAAGCCCTGCCAGTTCCTTGCTGACCAAATGACGTTCGTGCAGCAGTTGACGATCCCTCAGCGAGAGCTCGTCCAACCGCACCAGCATACTGCCACTGAGCGATGGAACGGACCCCAGCGCATCGCGCACCTGGGCGAGCATGCGCAGTCGCTCGCCCTCGCGCGCCCGACCGGTGAACGCATATCCCGACACGTTTCGGGCGAGGCGTATCCGGGTCGAAATGACCACGTCGGCATGCGCGCCAGACGCATTGAGCCAACCCACGCCGCCTTCGGGCAGCAACGACAAATCCAGCACCGACCGCGCGACACTCATCCGAGGTTCCTCATTCCAGTACCCTGAGTCGATCACGCAACTCGGCGGCGAGTTCGAACTGCTCCGTCTCGACGGCGCGGCGCAAACGGTCACGAAGGTCGTGCACCGAATCGGGCTTCTGAAGGATGTGTGCGACCGGAATGTCGTACTGAATGCCCACGTGTTTCGAGCTTCCGTGCAGTCGGCGCAGCAATTCGCGCAAACTGCGTTCCATCGCGTCGTAGCAGTGGGGACACCCCAACCGTCCCGTCGCGCGGAAATCGCGCGCCGTTGCTCCGCAAAAAGCGCAGGTCGCCAAATCCTGCGACGCCGACGACTCCTGTTCCTGCACCTCCTGCAATATGGCACCCAACGGATGCTCCGGCGTTGCCAGCGTGGTCTCTACCCCCTTCGCCTCGGCGCACTTCTGACACAAGTGCAGCTGCGTCACCGCGTTCTCCACGATGCGCGTCAGATTCACGACCGCGTCGCGCTCCTTGCAATTGTCGCAGAGCATCAGGCCTCCGTCCGGCGTCCGTCGGTTTCCGACAACTTCCCCCCTTCCAACAGTAGCACTCGATCTGCACGCGCGGCCAGCGATGGGTTATGGGTTACGACGATCAAACCCAGCGAGAGATCACGGGCCAGCTCCGAAAACAGGTCGTGCAGGCGTTCCGCGTTCTGATGATCGAGATTTCCGCTCGGCTCGTCGGCCAGGAGCAGCGACGGGCTGGCCGCCAGGGCGCGGGCTACAGCTGTGCGCTGCTGTTCACCTCCGGACATCTCTGAGGGGCGATGATGCTGCCGGGCGGCCAAGCCGACACGCTCCAACAACTCCTCGGATCGCGATCGCGCTGCCCGCTCATCTGTTCCGGCGATTCGCAGCGGCATCATCACGTTCTCCAGCGCCGAAAACTCCCGCAGCAGGTGATGAAACTGAAACACGAATCCCACAGTGCGGTTCCTGAGCGCCGCCAAGGCATCATCGTCGAGGGCGGCAATCGACTGTCCGTCGAGATCAATCGTGCCAGCCGATGGCCGTTCGAGGGCCCCGAGCACGTGCAGCAGCGTGCTCTTGCCCGCACCACTGTACCCCATGATCGCCACCATCTCGCCGCGCTGAACCGCCAACGAGACCTCATCCAGGACACGGATGATTCCGCCGTCTCCACCACGAAACTCCTTGACCAGTCCCTGCGCCCGCACCACCAGGGGCTGGTCACTCATGACGAATGGCCTCAACCGGGTAGAGCTTCGCGGCCTGTGTCGCGGGGTACAGCGTTGCGAGCGCCGCAATCGCCAGACTCGCCGCCACGATGAGGACAACGTCGCCGAGTTGCGTGTACACGGGCAGGTGATCGATAAAGTACACCGACGGGTCGAGCGCAATCAGCTGGTAGTGTTCGAGCAGCACCGACACCAGCAGGCCAAGTACCAGTCCGCCCGTCGTGCCCACCGCGCCCACCACGACACCTTGCAGCAAAAAAATCCGCCGAATGGAGCGACCCGGCATGCCCATCGCGCGCAAAATCCCGATCTCGCGCGTTTTGTCGGCCACGACCATCGTGAGCGTGCTCACGATGTTGAACGCGGCGACAATCACGATCAGCAACAGGATGACGCTCATGCCGAGCTTTTCGAGCTTGAGTGCCTTGAACAGCTGACTGTTCTGTTCCTGCCAGTCCATGGCACGCACAGGCGATTTGAGCGTCGCCCGAATGGTGTCGGCGATGATCGACGCCTCGTCCCGATCACGGGTGCGCACCTCGATACCGGTCACGTCATCGCCCAGCGCCGCGAAGCGCTGCGCGGTACCCAGATCGAGGTAGATGTACGCATCATCGTACTCGTACATGCCGGTCTCGAAGATCCCCGACACGACCACACTGTCGAATTTGGCAATGATGGCGCCGGTGGATGCATTCATCTCGGCCGTGCCTTCACCCAGCAGCACGATGGTGTCACCGGGCAATGCACTGAGTTTGGCCGCCAAGAGCTTGCCGAGGACCGCACCGGTCAGCGAGACACTGTCCCGTCGAAAGCGAAAGTCGCCAAGAATGGCGTGCGATCGAATGGACGTGACGTCGATGGGATTCGTACCAACGGCTTCGATGCCAACCACTTGCGCACCCGAGCGATACGTGCCGCCCAAATTGCGCACCATCCCCTGCGTTTGCACAAACGGCGCTGCCGCCACCACGCCCGTCACCTTGCGCACCTCGTCGCGAACCGTCTTCCAATCGGTGAGCCGCATATCGGATCCATACGGCAACACCCGCAAGTCCGGACTGCCCACGAGAATCTTGTCGCGCAGATCACGCTGCAGCCCGTTCATGACGCCCATGATCACGATCAACGCACTGACGCCCACCAGCACGCCGCCGATCGCAATGACGCTGATCAGCGACAAGAGGCGCGAACCGCGACGACTGCGCAGATAGCGCCAGGCGATGGAAAGCTCCAAGCCACGCATGCGACGCGTTACTCGGGCCGCATGGTCGGAAACAGAATCACATCACGGATGTTGGCCGTATCGGTCAGGTACATGAACAGGCGATCGATACCGATGCCCACGCCACCGGTGGGCGGCATCCCGTACTCCATCGCGCGCAGATAGTCCTCGTCCACGCCAGTCGCCTCGGCATCGCCGGCATCGCGCAACCGCGCCTGGGCATCGAAGCGCTCGCGCTGATCGATGGGGTCGTTCAACTCCGAGAACGCGTTCGCCAATTCCTTGCCGCGCGCAAAGAGTTCGAAACGCTCCGTCAGTCCGGGCCGTCCGCGCTTGGGTTTGGCAAGCGGCGAGAGTTCAATCGGATAGTCCAACACGAACGTCGGGGTATCGATCCTGGATTCCACCAGCGCCTGGAACATCTCGTCCAGCACCTTGGGGCGGCTGAGCGTTGCCACCTGCGGCACGCCGATGCGTTCCGCCATCTGCCGCAGCGTTGCATCGTCGGCCTGCATGACATCGGCGCCCGCCGCCAACGACACGGATCCGACCCAGTCGATGCGGGGAAACGGCGGTGTCAACACCGGCACCTGCTCGCCGATGCCCGGCAGCGTGCGCAGCGCCGACGCCGACGCCACCAGGATCGTTTCGACGCGATCCATCATGAGCGTGTAATCGGCAAACGCCTCGTAGAACTCCAGCATGGTGAACTCGGGATTGTGCGTCCGGTCGATGCCTTCGTTCCGAAAGTCGTGGCCAATTTCGTACACGCGTTCGAAACCGCCCACGATCAGCCGTTTGAGATACAACTCATCGGCAATCCGCAGATAGAGCGGCATGTCCAGCGTATTGTGATGGGTGACGAATGGCCGCGCCGACGCACCGCCGTACAGCGGCTGCAGCACGGGCGTTTCCACTTCGAGATACCCCAGCGCATCCAGATGGGTGCGAATCGTGCGTGTGAGCACCGATCGCGCGCGAAACAGCGCGCGTACCTCGGGGTGCACGGCCAGATCGGCGTAGCGTTGACGCGCGCGCTGCTCGGTATCCGCAAACGCCGAGTAGCGAACGATCTGTCCATCCACCAC
>JANOKE010000339.1:0-9293 GCA_031419135.1 Gemmatimonadaceae bacterium | reverse complement strand
CTGCAGATCGACCAGTTCGAGTCCCGGATTGGAGGGCGTCTCGACGAACAGCATTCGTGTATTCTCACGAATCCCCCGAGTCCACCCGCCTGCATCCGTGCCGTCGACGTAGTCGCTCTGCACCCCCCAGCGGGGGAGCACCCGCGTGAAGAGCTGATGCGTAGAACCAAACACGGCGCGCGATGACAGCACGTGATCACCGGCCGACAGTCGCGACGCGAGCGCCGTGAATACGGCTGCCATTCCCGACGCGGTGGCAATCCCGTCCGCACCCCCCTCCATCAAGCACAGCTTTCGCACGAACTCGTCCGTATTGGGGTTCGCATAGCGGCTGTAGACATTGCCGCTCACCTCATCGGCGAACAGGGCGCGCGCTTGCTCCGCGTCGTCGAAGCGAAAGCTGGACGTCAGGTACAGGGGTACGGAATGCTCGCGCTCGGGCGTGATGGGTGCCTGCGTGCGAATGGCGAGTGTCTCGAAGTGTGGGGTGTCAGTCATGAACCAGGCGAATGAGGTGCAGAGACGGTCTGCACCCGCCTAAGTTAGTGGAATGTCACCTGCAGATTCCGTGTTTCCCGCGACGACGCCCGTGCGCGTGGTCCTTGCATCGCAGTCTCCGCGTCGACGCGATCTCTTGACGTTGATCGGTATTCCGCATGAGGTGCGCCCCGCCGACGTCGATGAGACCGTACTGCCGGGCGAACTGCCGCCGCCGCATTGCGAACGCCTGGCCCGGGCGAAAGCGGCGGCATTGGCGTCTACGGAGACCGATGCGTTGGTCATTGGCTCCGATACGATCGTAGTGATCGACGGTGATATTCTTGGCAAGCCGGGTTCGATCGATGAGGCCCGCGCGATGCTGGCGCGACTGGGTGGTCGCACGCACACGGTGCTCACGGCGGTCGCCGTTTCGTTTCGAGGGCGAACCGTGTCCGGCGTTGAATCGGTGGCCGTTACCTTTCGCGCGCTCGACGCGGACCAGATTGCGGCGTACGTGGCCACTGGCGAGCCAATGGACAAAGCCGGCGCCTACGGCATTCAGGGTTTTGGCGCGACCATCGTGGAGCGGATTGACGGCGACTATTTCGCCGTCATGGGGCTGGGTCTGGGCAAGCTGGTGGGACTGATGGCGGAACTGGGCGTGGAGTACCGGTTCGGCCCGCTGCGCACAACGACGGGCGTTTAACCGGGCACCTGGTTCATGTCGCCAGTGGTCGTTCCCTACGATCGTCCGATCCCAAGTTTCTCCAGTCTCGCCGCGGCGTAGAGCGCCCGCCATCGCACCAGCATCGCGCATACATCGTCCACGGTGATGCGCATCATGCGGTCCTTCCGGTAGCTCATGTCCAATGGGTAGTCCTCACCGGGATCGCCGTACGCATCGATGAGCAGATCCTTCGCGAAGTCGTACGGACCGACGCGTTTGGGGTTGGTGTATCCCATCAGCCCGATCACGGGCGTGCGCAGCGCCACGGCCAGATGCAGTGGGCCGGTATCGGGCGAGAGCGCCACTGCTGCTCCATCGAGAATGGCCGCCAGTGGGCGCAGACCGCTGCCCAACGCCGAATACGCCATCGGCGCCTCACGGAGAATGATCGCCTCGGCCGCGCGCTCGCGCGCGGACTGTCCGCCTACCAGGACCGGCTGCAGCCCAAACTCTTCCCACAACAGATGACAGACGCGCGCCCAGCGCTCCGGCATCCAGTCCTTCTCCGCCTTGCTGGTGGCAATCACGACCGGCGCGACCGGTCGATCGAATTGCGACAGGAACTCCTGCTGCCACTGACGCTCCTGGTCGTTCCAGGGGCCCAGGGTCCACGCGGGCGCGGCGTGCGGCACGTCGAGGGCATCGAGGAATTCAAAGTACTGATCCTGTACGTGCTGACCGTCGTGCGGGGGGATGCGGTGTGTCGTGAACAGCCCGTTCAGGTCGCGCGCCCGCGCCCGATCGAAACCCAGTTTGATCGGACTCTGCGTGAACGACGTGACGAGTCCGGCCTTGAAGTACACCTGCAACGCGAGCACGACATCGAAATGCCGATCGGACAGCGCGCGACGCACGTCCCGGAATGCGCGCCACCCACGATGACGATCGAACGGAATGATCTCATCGATCAGAGGATGGCCCTGGACCAGCGCAGCGGGTCCGGGCTGCAGCACCCAGCTGATGGTGCTGGTCGGAGCGTGCGCCTTCAGCGCATGCACGAGGGGCATGACATGCACCGCATCACCCACCGCACTCATCATCACAATGCCGATGCGGTGGAGGCGGGCCGGTGGAAACGCGGATGTGGTGATGCGCCTTTCAGTCATCGCCGCTGATCGCCGTCGTCGACGCGAGCGCCGTCCGGGCAAACTGCTCCACCGTCGCATCGGAGATGTCGCATCCGAAGCGAGCCCGCCACTTTCGAAGAGAGCGGGACAGCCGAGCCACATTCGCGTGCATCGTGTCTGCGGGCGACAAGCCCGTGTGCAGGCGGACCACGTCGACATCAATAATCATTGCCGTCAATGCGCCAGCCGACCCACGCGTGAGCAACACATTCTTGACGTTGAGGTCGGGATGCACCACGCCGGCGGCCGCCAGTCGCACCAGCAGGGCATGCGTGGCCGTCAGCGCCTCGTCGCACCCAACGGCGGGAACAAGTCCGGCGGCGATCATCCCGAGGTCAAACGCGTCGGCCACGAATCGCGAAATTACATCAACGCGATGGAAGCCAAAACCCGCACGGTACGTCGCGAATCCGAGCACGTCGGTGGTGGGAATGCCGATGGCGCGCAACGCTTCCGACGTGACGAATTCGCGTGCGGCGCGGCCGGTGCCACGGAATCGATCGCCGGTGATCGGAGCGAACAGACCCCCATGCCAGGCGTGTCGTACTACCACCAGACCACGCGCGTCGGGCAGGGCGGCGACAAACACGGGGGCGCGACCACGCAGTGCCCGCGGCTGTGCCTGATCGGCCGCCCAATCATAGAGCGTTCCGTGAGCGTCGATCAATGTCGCCAGCGTGTCGACGATGGTCGGCACGGCGAAAACCTCGGCACGCCGCAAACGCCGGGTTTCGAGGACCGCCCCGACCGCGCGAGGCGCCTCGCCGACGCTCGCCTGCGCCGGCGTGCCCGCTGACCTCGTCACCGGGGAACTTCCCACACGCGCATCGCGGTTCCGGCGCGACGTTCGGGCACAATATCGGTTCGCTCCGACAGCCTGGTAACCTGATCGAGTGCCTCACGCATGGTGTCGCTCACGAGGATTTCGTCGCCGCGCGCGAGCCCACACAGCTTGCTGGTGAGGTTCACCGTGTCGCCAATGAGCGTATACTCCAGGCGGCGCGGCGATCCGATGTTCCCAACAAACGCGTCGCCGCAATGCACGGCGATACCGACGTGCAATTCGGGACGCCCTTCGTCGCGCCAGCGCGCATTGAGCGTATGGACGGCCAGACGCATCGCCTGCGCGGCTCGCAGGGCGCGCGTCGCATCATCAGGCCGCGGCGCGGGCGCTCCCCAATACGCCAACAGCGCGTCGCCGATGAACTTGTCGAGGGCGCCGTCGTGGTCGAACACGCACTCCACCATCGCGCCAAAGTATTCGTTGAGCTGTGCCGCCATGGCGAGTGGTGGGAGTGATTCCGCGATGGCGGTGAAGCCCCGGATATCACTGAACAGCACCACCACGTGCTGACGGTGGCCGCCTGGCGCCATCGACTCGGCGGTTGACGCGATGCGTTCCGCCAACTGCGGAGAAAAGTAGCGCTCAAAGTTTGCGCGGACGTGCGCGGCGTGTTGGAGACGTGAGTTCGCCGCCTCACGCTCGACCGCGGCCGACGCAATACCGGCAAAGGCCACGAGAAAATGCAGATCGTCGTCGGTGAACGCGCTGGGGCTGCGCAAATTGTCGACGTACACCACGCCAAGCGTGAGGTGAGCGTCACCCAGCAGCGGTGCGGCCATTGCCGAGCGGACGGCCTGTTGGGAAACCGATTCGCCAGCGGTGCGGATGTCTTCGCGCGCGTCGTGCGTGAGCAGGGCGACTTGTCGTTCTGCGACCCCGTTGACGATGGCGCGAGGAACCGTTCGTGCCACGTCGCCGCCGTGCGCGTCGCGCGCCAGACGAATTTCCATGTTGCCCTCTGCATCGCGCAGCAGCACCGCCACCCGGTCGGCGGTGAACGCACCAAACAGGTCATCGACAATGATGGGTAGTAACTGCTCGACGCTGGTGAGTCCGCCCAATCGCTGCGCCAACGTGATCAGCTTGGCCAACCGCTGACCGGCGACTTCGGCGACCGCGACCTCACGGGACGGCACCGCGCGCTCGACGACTACCGTCGCCGAGCCATCAAGCGCCGAACCGGAGGCCGTCGGTCGTTTCCGGGCTTCCGTCTCTTCGAGCAAAATGAACGCGACCGTGCCGAACGCAATGACATCACCGGCGCGAGCATCCGCCCGCACTACACGCGTGCCATTAACCCAGGTTCCGTTCCGTGAGTCGAGGTCGGTGATCGCAACCCGTTTCGCCGCCGCACGCAGCTCGGAATGCCGACGTGACACGCCCGGATCGAGTATGGGAATCTCGCAGGTGATGTCACGACCGGCCACCACCGTGGCATCGCGCTCCAATGCAAACCGTCGGTCGCCGGCCGTCGAAATCAGCACGAATGGCATCGTCAGGGAGTCTCGGACACTGGTGCCGCCGCAATCTGCGCGGCACGAACACGCCCGATCGCCGTGAGCAGCGCACGCGCCTTGTTTTCCGTCTCCTCCCACTCTCGTTCCGGCACGGAGTCGTGCACGATCCCACCACCGGCCTGTACCGACGCCACACCGTCGGCGATCACGCAGGTGCGAATGGTGATGGCGAGATCCATGCGCGTATCTCCGGCGGCAATGAAGCCGATGGCACCCGCGTACGGGCCACGGCGCTCCGGTTCGAGCTCGTCGATGATTTCCATGGCGCGGACTTTGGGTGCCCCAGTCATGGTACCGGCGGGGAAGACCGCACGAAAGGCATCCAGCGCGCTGGAACCGTCCGACAGTTCGCCTTCCACCTGACTGACAATGTGAAACACGTGCGAATATCGCTCGACGGTCATGAGGTCGGTGACGCGCACGGTGCCGTAGCGGGCGAGACGACCCACATCGTTGCGTCCCAGATCTACGAGCATCACATGCTCAGCGCGTTCCTTCTCGTCGGCGAGCAACTCGGCGGCGAGCGCCTGATCCTCATCGGCGGTTCGTCCGCGAGGACGCGTGCCGGCGATAGGGCGCACCGTGATACGTCCGTCGGCCACACGCACCAGCAGTTCGGGCGAACTGCCTACCAACTCCAGACCGTCGAGTACCAGATGGTACATGTACGGCGACGGATTGAGTGCGCGGAGCGCGCGATACAGCGACGTCGGACTGAAATCGAGGAGCAGCTCCATACGACGCGCCAGCAATACCTGAAACACGTCGCCAGCCAGAATGTATTCCTTGATGCGAGCGACATCCTGCTGGAAGGCCTCGCGTGAGTAGCGTGACGTTGGCACTGCCGCCGGAGCGGTGGCGTCGAGGGAGAGCGGTTCCAGCACGTCCGGGCCATGCAACCGGGCCGTGGTGTCGTCGAGGGTCGCGACGGCGCGCTGGAATTGTTGATGCAGGTACGCGTCGGTCGCGTTTTCCGGAACCGGCACGGAGACGATCACCCGCGCCTGACCGCGCCAGTTGTCGATGACCACCAACGCATCGGTGAAAACAAAACACGCATCCGGTGCATTGAGTGTGCGCGGCGGTGCGTGTGGCAGCCGCTCAATATGCCGCACCACGTCGTACGCAAAGAAACCAACCGCGCCGCTCCAGAACGGACCCAGATCCGGCGCGTCGACCGGTCGCATGTCGCGAACAATGTTGCGCAAATCCGCGATGGGATCGGGCGGTGTGCGCGCACCGTGCCAGCCGCGTTCCGGATTCCAGTCCTCAGTGACGCCATCCCGGAGGCGCCAGGCGCCGCGAGGTTCGGTGCCGAGGTACGTATACCGGGCCCATGTCTCACCACCGGCCGGTGCGGATTCCAACAGGAATCCGAAGGGCCCGCGACGCAGCTTGGCGTACGCCGCCACCGGAGTACACTGGTCGAGCAGGCAGTCGCGCCAGACGGGCACCAACCCGCCATTGGAGCGGCAGGGCGCGGCGCGCTTCAGAAAGTCGACAAAGGTGGTCACGGGCGATGCGGCAAGGGGACCACGGGTCGGGAGGTGTTCGGCCAAGCGGCGCGGCGCGTCAGCAAGTTCGCTGCCGTACTCGCACCGAGGCAAGCGCACCGGTAGCATTGGCCCATGCGATCCCTCGACGGCCGTACCACGGGCATTGACATTGGGGTAGTGGATGTGGTGGTCCTCACGCCGGCACCGGTTGTGACGAGGGTTGGACCGCGCAGCCGCAGCGATGCTCCATGGCGTGTGCTGACCCTGCGCCGTGCACCCGGTGTTCGCTGTACCGGCGCATGGGAACTCGTGCACGGCAGTATCGAAGCCGGTGAACGACCGGCCGACGCGGCGCGCCGCGAAGTTCGGGAGGAGACCGGCCTGGCAGTCGAACGGCTGTACCACCTCACCGTGAACCCGTTCTACCTTCACCAGAGCGACACCATACAGTTGGCGATTGTGTTTGCCGCAATCGTGTCGCCCGACGCCGACCTGGTGCTGGGACTCGAGCACGACGACAGCGCGTGGCGTTCACCGGCCGGTGCTGCGAACGTGCTGGCCTGGCCGCGCGAACATCAAGCCATTCGCTACGCCATGCATCTGCTGCGCAATGGAGACGCGGGCGCCGCTGAGGACGTACTTCGGGTGTACTGAGTACTCTGTTAATGAGTACTGCCGACTGCCGACTTCCTACTTCCTACTCTTTAAAGTACCCGCAGCGCGACTGCGCACCAACGCGCGCTCGCGTTCGATCGCCTGCAACACGCGACCCCAGTCGGTGACGCTGGGTGTGCCCTCCATCATCGCGGTCGTGGGCTGGTTCAGATCGATCTGACCATCAAACACAAACAAGGCCCACTGGACTTCTCGCTGACGCAGTCGGTATTGACCGAAACCGGCACTGAGCGGAAGCACATCCAGCGGACGGAAATCCCGACCGGTATTGCTGATGATGAATTCCTGCGGCGAAAACCGTGTCTCGCCTTGCTCAAGCGCAAAAAAACTGACGTACCAGAGCGAGTAGGACGGCAGCCGATTGCGTTCTTTCACGGCCAGCACGGCTTGCTGTTTGCTGGCGACGACGTCACGCAGTGCCCGATACGAGTCGGGAGAGAGCAGGCGAATGATGCGTTCGTCCAGCGGGATGGCCTTAACCTGCAGCCCCGACGATGGCGCCACTTTGAGCGCAATGTCATCCTGCTTGAGAGAGCCGAAGCCAGCCGGCACGAAATTCGGGTCGAGGGTGTCGCCTGCGGTTCCCGCCTGTCCCGCCGGGGGCACCTGAGCAGTTGCCGACTGGCCCGACGCACATGCGACCGAAAACGCCAGCACGGCAAGCCATTGCAGTTTACGCAGCGCGGTGCGCATGGAGCGCCTCCTGGGTGTAGTCATGAGTGATCGTCAGGAGTGACTGACGACGGCCAACCCGGTTGCGCCAACAGCACCATCAGCGCTGCAGCGAGTTCATCGCGACCACGGCCGGTGGTGGCGCTGAACGCCACAATCTGATCAGCATCCGCGCCGACGGCTGTGGCCAGCGCGGCAATCCGCGCTGCGACCTCCGCCGCAGGCAGTTTGTCCACTTTGGTGGCGGCCAGAATGGTTGGTACCCCCAGATCCGCCAGGAAATCCAACATCACCCGGTCGTCGTTGGTGGGATCACGTCGGACGTCCAGCAGCAACACCACGCCGCGCAAGTGAGTGCTCTCCGACAGATACCCCTCGATCAGGGGTTGCCACTCGGCTTTTCGCGCTTTCGAAATCCGGGCGTAACCATACCCCGGCAAGTCCGCCAGCACAAACATGCGGTTGACGTTGAAAAAGTGTATCTCGCGCGTGCGCCCGGGAGTATTGCTGACTCGCGCAAACGCCTTGCGGCGCATCAGGCGGTTGAGCAACGACGACTTTCCGACATTCGAGCGTCCGGCAAACGCGATTTCCGGAAGCACGTTCTCAGGCTTCCATCCCTCCTTTGTCGCCATCGGCCCAAGGTATTCCAAGTGTCGAATGACGAGCGGGTCGTCGGTCACGTCGGTCGGTCCGGACGGTCACCTACCGTGGTGACGTCGGTGCGATGTACCGTGATCGGCGTGCGGAGTGCGAGCGCCAGCACCTCGTCCATGGTGCGCACGGGGTGCCAGGTGATGGCGGCCCGCACGTTCTCAGGCAGTTCGGCAAGGTCCTTGACATTGCCGTGCGGCACGATCACATGCGCGATGTGATAGCGGTGTGCGGCCACGGCTTTCTCCCGCAGTCCGCCAATGGGCAGGACGCGACCACGCAATGTCACTTCGCCAGTCATCGCCACGTCGCCACGAACCGGGATACCCGTCAGGGCACTGGCAAGTGCGGTCGCCATGGCGATGCCGGCCGACGGACCGTCTTTGGGTGTCGCTCCTGATGGCAAGTGTACGTGAATGTCGCGGGTGCGATGAAAGTCGGGCGCGAGCCCCAGTTGTGGAGCGCGCGAGCGCAAAAAGCTCAGGGCCGCCGCCGCCGACTCCTTGATCACATCGCCCAGCGTGCCGGTCAACTGGAGTCGCCCACGACCCGGCACCACACTCACTTCGATCTCCAGCAATTCACCGCCTACGCTCGTGTAGGCGAGCCCTGCCGCCACACCCACCTGATCGATCAGCAACAACTCGTCGGGATCATGCGGTGCGGGCCCGAGCATGCCCGCCAAGTCCTCGCGGTTGATCACGGTGACGCCCGCGACATGGCTGCCAACGGTCGACCCGCTCAACGAGTGACGGGCAATTTTTCGTGCCAAACGGCCCACGCGACGTTCGAGGTCGCGGACACCGGCTTCCTTGGTCCATCCGCGAATTACGGCAGTCAATACCTCCGGCGCAATCTCAACCAGATCAGGGCTGATGCCGTGCGCCGCGAGTTGCCGAGGCAGCAGGAATCGACGCGCGATGGCGAGTTTCTCGGGTTCGAGATAGCCGGGAAGCCGGATGATCTCCATGCGATCACGCAGCGCCTCTGGGATCGACCCGATGGTGTTTGCGGTGGTGATGAACAGGACCTGAGATAGGTCGTAGTCCACCTCCAGGTAGTGATCGTTGAACGCGTGATGCTGTTCGGGATCGAGCACTT
>JANOKE010000338.1:0-1066 GCA_031419135.1 Gemmatimonadaceae bacterium | reverse complement strand
GGCACGATTGCCGGCACGATCTTCGCGATCGCCGAGGGCAATGCGTACAAGGGGGCTTCGCGGGTGCAGACCATTACGCCGTAGCTGCGGTGGATGACCGAACAACAATGCCCCATCGGAATGCTCCGGTGGGGCGTTGTCGTTGCGAGCAGCGAGACGTTACTCCGCCGTGCGAGCCCGGCGTCGGCGACGCTCCAGCGGCACCACGTCGCGGCGCGCCGACGGGGTGATGCCGACTTCCCGGGCCTTCCGCCGAAAACCCGACAGATGGTCGACCGGCACGCCGGTTTCGTGTTGCCATTGATGCACCATCTCGTGCAGCAGCGTGTGCATGGCTTCGCGCCAACCGTGCTGCACCACATGCGTGCGCGACATGACAATCTCCGAGGCAACGTGCCTGGAGCCCGGATCGAAGTGCCCCAGCCGCGTGGCCATCCGACCCGAGAGTCGAATAGGCAACGTGGTGAGCGCGCCATCAAAATGCTGTGCATTGAGCTGACCATGCGCGGCGGTGAGTTGCGCGATGAGGGCCAGGTCTCCAGGACGGGGGCGCTCGATGCGACGCGGAGCCGGAGGTCGATCGATCTCGAACTGCAGAATCGCATCGCGGGCCGCCGCCCTCGCCACTTTGGTGCGGGACGTCGCGAATGTCACGATGGCGTGCAGCACGGGCTCGGGGGCATCGGCATACCCCTCGTTCACCCGCAGCGTGCGCCCGATAAGCGACACCATCACGGTGCGCGTGCGCATGAGTACCAACGACTCGACGCCGCGAAGCCCCATATCCTGCAGGCGTGAGAACAACACCGCCGTTCGCGCGCGCGTGGCGGCCCGGCCACGCGAGGGACCATCGCGCGGCTCGTCGGCACGGATTGGCGGCGCGGTATCCAGCGTGAGAAGCGCCGACGAGACGACATGCGCGCCGTTGGAAGTCAACGCAACATCGACACCCGCAGTGTTTGTGAAGTCGAATCCCAGCTGGGCACAGGCCGTATCACGCATTCGGTGAAGAATGCGAAGAAGCGCACGGGCGATCAAGCGCATGACCGCGACTTCTCAACAGCAG
>JANOKE010000337.1:0-7232 GCA_031419135.1 Gemmatimonadaceae bacterium | reverse complement strand
CTGCGGGTGTGTCGACTCGATCCGCTGCAGGCCATCGCGCTTCAAACGAAGTAACGGACGCTCCACATGGCTCGCACCGAACTTGATCGCGCAGTTCGTCCGTCACTGTTCGATCGCCTGACGGATTTGACGCCGCGCGAGCCTGCCGATCACCAGATCACGCGCGAAGAGTCGGCCAACGCGTACCGACGATCGGTGCAGCGCGATGTCGAGGCGTTGCTCAACACGCGTCGCACGATCGTGGCCGTGCCGCCCGGTTGCCACGAAATTCTGCGGTCGGTACACGAGTACGGACTGCGCGACACCACCGGACTCGCGGTGGGAACTACCGAGGGACGCCGTCGGCTCACGGACGACATTCGCGAGTCGTTGCTGCGCTTCGAACCGCGGCTCGTCAATGTCCGTGTGGTGCTCGTGGACAGCAGCCAACTGCGGGCGCAACAAGTCCGTTTCACGATCGAAGCGACGCTTCGCATGGACCCAAGCCCCGAGCAAGTGGTGTTCGACACGGTGCTCGAGGTTGCCCGCGGGACCTACGACATTGCCAGCGCCACCTGATGCAGGACGACCTGCTGCTATACTACGAACGCGAGCTGACGTATCTGCGGAAGCTCGGCGCCGAGTTCGCCCAAAAGTACCCGAAGGTGGCCTCCCGACTGCAGCTGGAATCCAGCAAGACGGAGGATCCGCACGTCGAGCGATTGCTGGAAGGGTTTGCGTTTCTGGCGGCGCGCGTGCATCGCCGACTGGATGATGATTTTCCGGAGATTTCGGAAACCCTGCTCGAGATGCTGCATCCGCAACTGGTGCGACCAGTGCCCGCGATGTGCATTGTCGACATGCCGCTCGATCCGGCGCAGGGACGTCTTCCCGAGGGGCACCACGTCCCGCGCGGCAGCACGCTGCACTCGCGACCTGCAGACGGTGTGGCCTGCGTTTTTCGCACGGTCTACGATACGACGCTGTGGCCGATGACGGTCACGGCCGCGAAGTGGACGTCGCCAGATCGGGTGGGCGCAGGTCCGGTGGGGCGCGATGCGGTGGGTGCCATTCGCATCGAACTGCGCGCATTCGACGGGGTGAAGCTGCAGGATCTGTCAATCGATTCGCTGCGCCTCTACCTGTCCGGCGATGCCAGCGTCGCCGATACCCTGTACGAGTTGTTGTTGAACAATGCGGCGCCGGTGGTGGTGCGCAATCCCGATCGGCCGTCCGTGCCCGCCGTCGTGCTTGGACCGCATGCGGTCACCCCGGTGGGCTTCGGTCCCGACGAGCAGATGCTGCCGTTCCCCACCCGCACGTTCGCCGGGTTCAGTATGTTGCTCGAGCTGTTTGCTTTTGCGGAGAAGTTCAGATTCGTGGAAGTGCAGGGCTTCGGTGCGGCGCTGCGGACACTCGGCGCGACGGACCGGGTGGAGGTGGGGTTCCTGCTGACGCCGTTTGAACGGGCCGAGCGACGACAGGCGCTTGAGCTGGAACTGTCACCGCAGAGTTTTCGGATCAGCGCGGTGCCCGCCGTCAATCTGTTCGAAGCGTTGGCAGAGCCGATACTGCTGACCGAACGCACATTTGAGCACATGGTCGTGGCCGATGCGCGGCGACGGGTCCCCGTTCAGGTATGGAGTGTTGACCGGGTCAAACTGATTGAGCATGACGGGGGCGCCAGTCGCGAACTGTCGCCGCTCTATTCCCATCGACATCAGGTCGGCGGCGCCGGCGATGATGTGTTCTGGAACACCACGCGCCGCGCGTCGGGATGGCGCACGGACAGTGGTTCGGAGTTGTGGCTCGGGTTTACCGACCTGTCCGGCGAATTGCGCACGCCCGATGCCGACGTGGCCTCGCTGCATGTGACGTGCTTTAACGGCGACCTGCCAAGTCTCTTGCCGTTTGGCGTGGACGAACGCGGTGATTTCGAACTCCTGAGTGGCGGGCCGATACAGCGCATCACATGCATCGTTACACCCACCAAGACGGTGCATCCGGCGCTCGGGAAGGCGCTGCTGTGGCGCATGATCTCGTCGCTGTCGCTGAATCATCTGTCGCTCGCCGACGGAACGCCGGATGCCCTGCGGGAATTGCTGCGCCTGCACAATGTGAACAATTCGCTGAGCGCCGAACGGCAGATCGACGGACTGGTTGGCGTACGCAGTGAACCGTCGTTCGCGCGTGTCGCGGCACAACATGGCATCGCGTTTGCGCGCGGGCGGCAGATCGATCTCGAGTTCGATGAGGAGCAGTTTCCGGGCGGCGGCATGTTTCTGATGGCGAGCGTGCTGGAGCGATTTGTGGCGTTGTACGCCTCGATGAACAGCTTCACGAAAATGAGTGTGCGCTCACGTCAGCGGCGACGGGTAGTCGCCAACTGGCCCGCTCGCGCCGGCTGGCGCACATTGTTGTGAACGCCACCCGCCGAGCCCGTGCCCGCGCCAAGATCGAATCGGCCCTCGCCACCCAGGGCACGGGATTCGAATTCGTGCAGGCCATGCGACTGCTGTCGCGATTGTATCCCGACCGCGCGGCGATTGGTGGATGGGACGACCCGGCGCGCGAGGTGGTTCGCCTCTCCGTCCCCCCGTCCTTTGCGTTCCCACCGTCGGAGATCGCCTTTCTGCAATTGCCCGAGGGGCACGCCGCCACTGAGGGTGGGAAACAGATTGCCAGTGGTCCGGCGCGCATGGGAGTGCGGTTTTTCGGACTGACCGGGCCGCAGGGCGTGCTGCCGCACGTCTATACCGAGCATGCGGCACTCCGCACCCGTGCCAAGGATACGGCGTTTCGCGATTTTCTCGACCTGTTCCATCATCGTGCCCTGTCGTTATTCTATCGCGCCTGGGAGCGGCATCGGCCAACGGTGCCGGCGGAGCGCGGCCAGGAAGATCGGCTGCACTCGCATTTGCTCGATTTGGTCGGAGTCGGCACAGCCGGTGTGCAGGCGAAGTCGGCGGTACCATTGGACGCCTTGGCGCACTATGCGGGATTGTTGGCGATGCGCACCCGGCCCGCCGAGGGCCTCGTGCAGCTGGTCAGTGACTACTTCTCGGTGCCGGTACGGGCCGAACAGTTCATCGGCGAGTGGCGGCCGCTGCGCCACGGAGGGCAGGTGTGCCTGGACGCCGATGACGACGACGGTCGATTGGGTGCGGCGGTTGTTGGCGATGCGGTGTTCGATGTACTGGCGCGGGTCCGCCTGCGCCTTGGCCCGCTCACGCGGGTGCAATTCGACGCATTTCTTCCTGGCGGCGATTCGCACCGGAGGCTCTGTGCGCTGGCGCGACTGTACGCCGACGACCAAGTTGGCGTAGAAGCACAACTGATCCTGAAATGCGATGCGATTCCAGGTGCAACCCTTGGTGTTCCGTCGGCGCCGACTCTCGGCTTCGGCACGTGGTTGCGGGCCAAACCACCGGTCCGCGATGCAGATGATGTTCGTTTGATCCTGTGTTGATGATCCCGCCTCCCCCCGATTTCTGCTGACGGAGATGTCATGGCTGTAAACCTGCGTGGCCTGATCGCCAAGATGAACGCCCCCACCCGAAGCGCTGTCGAAGGTGCGGCGGGGCTCTGCCTTGCGCGTACGAATTACGACGTCGAGGTGGAACATCTGTTGGTGAAAACACTCGACGCGACCGATAACGATGTCGCGGCCATTCTGAAACACTTCGGGGTGAACCGCTCTCGGTTGGCCGACGACCTGGCGCGCGCCCTCGACAAACTGAAAACCGGCAACGCCCGCACCCCGTCGCTGAGTCCGTCACTGGTCAACATGCTGAGCGAAGGCTGGATGCTTGGCTCGGTCGAATACGGCGCGCCGCGCGTGCGCACCGGTCATTGCATTCTGTCGCTCGTCACGGTTGGCGAACTGGCGCGCATGGCAACGGACATCAGCAAGGAGTTCGACAAGATTGCGCCCGATGTGCTGAAGAAGGAGTTCGTGACCATCACGGCGGCGTCGGCAGAAGCGACGGCCGAGCTTGGCGCCATTGATTCGGCGGCGTCGTCGGCCAGTGCGTCGGGTGCGGGCGGGGCGCCGAAAGCCGGTGGTCGTACACCGAACCTCGACGCGTATACAGTGGATATGACCGCCAACGCCCGCGCGGGCAAGATCGATCCCGTGCTGGGGCGTGATTTCGAGGTGCGCCAGGTGATTGACATTCTCACACGGCGCCGACAGAACAATCCCATTCTCGTTGGCGAGGCCGGCGTGGGCAAGTCGGCGGTGGTGGAAGGCTTTGCTCGCCGCATTGTTGAAGGGGATGTGCCGCTGCCGCTGCGCAACGTGACACTCCGCTCACTCGATCTGGCCATGTTGCAGGCCGGTGCGGGCGTGAAGGGCGAGTTCGAGAATCGCCTCAAGGGTCTCATCGAGGAAGTGAAGAACTCCCCGACGCCAATCATCCTGTTTATCGACGAAGCGCACACCATGATTGGCGCCGGTGGCGCGGCGGGACAGGGCGACGCAGCCAATCTGCTCAAGCCCGCGCTGGCGCGTGGCGAACTGCGCACGCTCGCTGCCACGACGTGGAGTGAATACAAGAAGTTCTTCGAGAAGGACCCCGCGCTGTCGCGTCGTTTCCAGTTGGTCAAGGTTGAAGAGCCCAGCGAAACGGTTTGCCAGATCATGATGCGCTCGGTGGTGCCGGCGCTCGAGCTGCACCACAATGTCCGCATTCTGGACAGTGGCGCCGAAGCGGCCGTGCGGCTGTCGCACCGGTACCTGCCCGATCGCCAGCTCCCGGACAAAGCCGTGAGTGTGCTCGACACGGCGTGCGCGCGACTGGCCCTCGGCCAGTCGGCCACACCGGCGCTGGTGGAAGACGCCCGGCGTACACTCGACGATCTGGCATTGCAGGATCGCGTGTTGTCACGCGAGCAAGCGTCGGGCGCCGATCACAAGGAGCGACTGGACGCCATCAACGCGAAGCGGGAAAAGGTGCAGGCCGAACTCACCGCACTCGAGACGCGCTGGGCACAGGAGCGCGATCTGGTGGAGCGAATCAAAGGCGTGCGCGAGAAGCTGGAGGCCGAGGCCGCGAACCCCGATGGTGAAGTGGCGGTCGCGCTTCGCACGGAGCTCAACGCACTCAACAGCGAACTGGAGACCATGCAGGGTGAAACACCGTTGGTGCGTGTGTTTGTTGATGCGTCGATCGTTGGTGAGGTCATCTCCGGGTGGACAGGCATTCCCGTGGGCAAGATGATGAGCGACGAACTGGTCACGATGCTGGAGCTCGAAAAGCACCTCGGCGCCCGCGTGATCGGACAGGGACACGCGCTGGAAGGCATTGCCCGTCGCGTGCGCACCTCGAAGGCCGGCATCGAGGATCCCAACAAGCCAAAGGGCGTCTTCATGTTGGTCGGACCCAGCGGCGTCGGCAAAACAGAAACCGCGCTGGCGCTCTCCGATCTGCTGTACGGTGGCGAGCACAACATCATCAGCATCAACATGTCGGAGTTTCAGGAAGCGCACACCGTGTCCACACTCAAGGGCTCGCCGCCGGGGTACGTGGGGTATGGCGAGGGTGGTGTGCTCACTGAGGCGGTCCGTCGACGGCCCTACAGCGTGGTGCTGCTCGACGAGGTGGAGAAGGCGCACCCTGATGTGCTGGAGCTGTTTTTCCAGGTGTTCGACAAGGGCGTGATGGAGGATGGCGAGGGGCGGCAGATCAACTTCCGCAACTGCCTCATCATTCTCACCACGAACGCCGGGACGGAAACCATCATGAAGTTGACGGCCGATCCGGAAACGATGCCGTTTTCCGACGTGCTGGCGAAGACGCTCAAGCCCGAGCTCGACGCGGTCTTCAAGCCGGCGTTCCTTGGACGCATGGTCATCATTCCGTTCTATCCCGTGCGTGACGAAAACCTGAAGCAGATCGTGAGACTGAAGATCGCCAAGATCGCGCGACGACTGCGCGAAACGCATCGCGTGGAGATGCTGTACGACGAGACGCTGATCGCGCAGGTCGCGGCCCGTTGCACCGAAGTGGAGAGTGGCGCGCGCAATGTGGATAACATTCTCAGCAACACGCTGTTGCCCGAGGTCTCGATGATGCTGCTCGCGACGATGGCCGAGGGCATCAAGCCCACCGCGTTGCGGGTCGGAGTCGGCGACGACGGCAACTTCACGTATGAATCCGTAACGGACACCGCCGCAGTCTGACGCGACGGTCACCAGTGCACTATCGAGGACGCGCCGCATGGCCTGGTCACAAGCGAATCGCCCATTTCGTCTGACGACACCGCTGGGCGAGGACGTGTTGCTGCTGACGGAGTGGACGGGCGAAGAGCATGTGTCTTCCTTCTTCCGCTTTACGGTGACGGCGTTCAGCGAGCGTGGCGACATCGGCGCGAAGGACCTGCTGCTGAGGAAGGTGTCGCTCGCGCTGCGGCTGCCCGACGGTTCCGATCGGACTATTCACGGCGTGGTCAGCCATCTCAGTCGAGGTGGCTCGGCCCCGGCGGGGTTTGTCGGCTATCAGTTGGAGATCGTGCCGCCGCACTGGGTGCTCGACCTTGACGAAGGATTTGAAATCTTTCAAGGGCTCAGTGCCCGCGATGTGTGTGACAAACTGCTGACCGGCACACCGCACGACTGGAAGCTGACGGGAAGTCCGGCGCCACGCCCGTATTGCTTTCGATATCGCGAGAGTCGCTGGAATGTGGTGGCACGGTTGTTGGAACAAGAAGGCATTTTCTATCGCTACGATCACCGCAGCGGTGACGCGATGCTGATGCTCCACGATTCGGTGGCGTCGGCCCAGCCTGCGTGGGGCGTGGCTACCCTCGAATACAACGAGCACGAAATCCATCTCCCGCGGTTGACCAGCTTGCAGGTGGATTCACGTCCGTACGTTTCGCAGACGCGCGTGCGTACCGCGAGCGAGTTCCTGTACCTGAAAAACGTTGGCGATGTCACGTCGTCGTCAGGCGCCTTCAAGCCGCCGGCCGATGTGAAAGCGTACCGGTATGAGCAGCAGATGACGGCGCATCGCACCGGGATCTCGCATAGCGGTGGCGACACGGGAGATGCCGCGAATTTGCCCGCAGATACGAAGATGTACTCGCGCGTGCGTCAGGAGCGCGCCGAGGCGATGTCGGTCTGTTATTCCGGCGAGAGTCGGTACGTCGGGCTTGAGGCCGGTGCGAGAACCGAAGTGACCAAACATCCGAACAGTGCGATGGATGCGTCGCTGTTCGTGCTGTCGGTACACCACGTGGGCAGCAACGGC
>JANOKE010000336.1:0-3165 GCA_031419135.1 Gemmatimonadaceae bacterium | reverse complement strand
CTTCGTCCCGGGTTTGCTCCAATCGGGCCTGCCCACGGAGGCGTGGCTCGAGGACAACAGCTTCTTGAAGCTCCGCAGCGTATCGGCGCGATTCCGCTTCACGGAAGCGCAGCTCGCCCGCGTGGGCCTCAACCGGTTTGGCGCTGACGGAATGACCGTCGGTCTCGAGGGTCGCGATCTCTTCACCTGGACGAAGTACTGGGGCTTTGATCCGGAAGCAGGTCTCATCGCGACGAATCGCGTGGCGCCGCTGAACTGGTTCTCGTATCCGCCCACCCGCACGTTCACGGCCTCGCTTGCGGTCACCTTCTAACGCCGCCCACAGGAAAAATTGACCATGCTCACGATCAAGAAACCAGTCGACGGACTCGCGATGCTGGCGGTGCTGCTGTGCGCTGGCTGCATGAACCTCGACCTCACGAATACCGATTCGCCCGACCGGGCGCGCGCCCTTGCGCAGCCGGGTGACGTGGAGGCCCTTATTTCGGGCACTTTCCGCGTGAACTACAACGCCATGCAGGCCATCACGCAGACCCACACACTTTTCCCCGCGCTCGGGAACGAGGTGTTGACGACGGGCAACGTGGATGGCGGGCAGTTCGATGCGACCAAGGGTGAGCCGCGGAGTACCTTCAAAAACGACCCCACCGCAACGTCCCTGACCGATCCCACCGGCGGGCGCATCCTGTGGGTCAACCAGCACTCGATCCTGTCGAGCGCGAACGATGGGCTCGCACGGCTCGATGCGGGGCTCAAGCTCACGTCGGGAACAGGCGCCACGGCCGTGGACAATTCGATACGCGGTCGGGCCTTCGCCAAGTTCATTCAGGGAGTGGCGTGGGGAAACCTCGCCATGATCTACGACCGTGCGATTCTGCTCGACGAGAAGAACCCGATTCCAGTGAATCGGGACGAGCTCCGGGCGCTCGTAATCGGGAATTTGAAACCGTATGCTGAAGTGCGCGCCCGGGCGCTGAAGTCGCTCGATGATGCCATCGCCCTTGGGCTTGGGAACACCTTTTCCATTCCCGGAGCCTGGTTCAGCGCCCCGACGAGCGCGACGCCGGCGGTGAGCGGCGCCCAGCTCGCGCAGATCGCGAGCGCGTATGCCGCGCGCATCATTGCCTACACGCCGCGAAACCCGGCGGAGCGCGCCAGTGCCGACTGGGCCAAAGTGTTGACGTACACGACCAACACGATCACCAGCGACTACGGCCCGCAACTTATCTCGGGCTTACTCACGGCGCCCTTTCTCGGATCGTTGCAGGCCACGGTGGGGCTCCGCATGCACTATGGAATCGTCGGTCCGGCCGACGTCTCCGGCGCGTATCAACAGTGGGTTGCGACGCCGTACAGCCAGCGCCGCCGATTCGACATCAGCACACCCGATCGTCGCATCATGGGGCCTACGCCGCTCTCGGCCGGCGCATACGTGCGCTATCGGTCGGACATCAACGGACTCGTGATCGGCGGGCTCTTCGAGCCGCATTATTCGTCGTACCAGTGGTTCAAGACGCAAGGCGTCATCATCTCAGGGCAGCTGGTACTCATTTCCCTGGCTGAGGTGAACCTTATTCGCGCCGAAGCATTGGCGCGCACGGGAAACACCACAGGGGCCGCCACGCTGGTCAACCTTACACGCACGCGTACGCAGACGATCGGCACGACCTCGTACCCGGGCCTTCCCGCCGTAACGGCGAGTGGCGTCGCTGCGGGCGCCGATTGCATGCCACGAACAGAAGTCGGCGCGTGCGGCACTCTTCTCGACGCGCTCAGATATGAGCGGATGCTCGAATCGTTCGGTTCGGACGCGTTGCGTGCCTATGCCGACAACCGTGGATGGGGCCGTCTGACACCAGGCACGCCGCTCCAGTTGCCCGTTCCGGGACAGGAGCTCGTCATTCTGCTTGCGGACATCTACTCGTTCGGCGGAGGTTCGCTGTTCGCGGCTCCAGTGACGTGGGGTCCATAGTGCCGCATCGCAGCACGGTATCGAACCGGGGGGTGGTCAGCGCTCTGATCATCCTTTCCGGACTGGTATTCGCGCCTTCCATATTCGCTCAGTCGACGCCGCTGCCGCGAGCGGCGACGCGCACGTCAGCGTCAGCGTCAGCAGACTCGATCCCGAGACGTGTCTTCAATGAGCGCTGCGAGAGCTGCCATGGAATGAATGCCGGCGGGTATGCGCCGCCGCGCAACGTGCTCGCGACGAGGCGTCCGGAGACGGTGCTTGCCGCGCTCGCAACTGGCAGCATGCGTCCCCACGCCGTTGGACTATCGGTGGCGCAGATGCGCGCGCTTTCCGTGTACGTCACCGGTCAGGCGTTCGGCTCGTCGGTGCGGGCCGAGGGCACGGTGGGGATGTGCTCTTCGCGACCGGCACCGATTCGCTTGGCGAGCACGGAGTGGAATGGTTGGGGGCGCGACGTGAGCAACTCGCGCTTCCAGCCCAACCCGGGGTTCCGTGCCAGTGATCTGCCGAGGCTCAAGGTGAAGTGGGCGTTCGGATATCCGGAGGGCGGTCAGGTGTCGCAGCCCACGGTCGTGGGAAACCGCGTCTTCGTCACGAACAGTCGCGGGCTGTACGCCCTCGACGCCTCAACCGGGTGCACCTACTGGATGTACAAGCTGGATGACCGCGGCGCGCGCGCTGCCGTGGTCATCGGGGCGCAACCCGCATCGGGTGGGCCGCGCTACGCAGCGTACGTCGCAAACCGCGGAAGCACCGAGGTGCATGCGGTCGACGCCCACACTGGAAAGGCGCTGTGGCGCACCAAGGTCGGCGATCATCCCGCCGCGCAGCTCACCGGATCGCCCGCGTTGATCGGTGACCGACTCTATGTCCCCATTTCTTCCGCAGAAGAGTCGTGGGCGGGCGGACGCGACTACGAGTGCTGCACGTTCCGAGGCAGCATCGTTGCGCTCGATGTGCAAACCGGCGCGATAATCTGGAGAGGGTATACCATCGAGGCGGCTCCCGCGCCGATCACGCGCAACAGCGCCGGTGTCCAGATGCACGGGCCCGCGGGTGCGGCCATCTGGTCGACTCCTACGTACGATGCGCAGCGCAACTCGCTGTACGCGGGCACTGGCAACTCGTATACAGAGGTGGATGAAGTCGGCTCGTCAGCCATTGTCGCATTCGATGCGGCAACGGGCAAGCTG
>JANOKE010000335.1:0-4181 GCA_031419135.1 Gemmatimonadaceae bacterium | reverse complement strand
GAGGTTCCCCCATGGATTCGACGCGCGTGGTCGCGAATGCACAACTGGCCATGGACTTTTTTGTGGCGCAGGATCGTCTGCGCGGTGGTCCCGATCCCACGCTGTGTGCACCGGACTATTCGGCGGAACTGGGCGGCAATCCGCCGATGTCGCGGGATCATCACGAGGGATTCGCCGTGGCGTTCTATGCCGGCTTCCCCGACATGCGTCATGAGATCGTCCAGGTATTCGCGACCGAGGCGGCGGCCGCCGTGCGGTTCGTACTCCATGGCACCCACACCGGGAATCTGTTCGGGATCCCCGCCACGGGCCGCACCGTCCGCGTGACGGTAAACGTGCTGCTCGCCATCGCCGACGGACGCGTCACCCGGCTACAAGGTGTCTTCGACGAAGCCGGTATGCTTCGGCAAATTGGAGTACTGCCCGCGTAGCTCTCCGTTATGTGAGCGCGACTGCGTTACAGCCGACGCACCGCGCTCATCAACGTTGTCGTGGCTTTCTGACGCGCCGCCTCGCCCAGGTCGGCGCCGCGATACTTGCCGATGCGCACGATCACCAGACCGTGCGACGGCACGATCCACGCACTCTGTCCGCCGGCACCAAGCATGGCGAACGCGTCACGAGGCATCGGTTCCGCACCGTCACCATTCACCCAGAAAAATCCGCCGCCATACACGGGACGTCCGTCGGCCACCCATGCCGGTGCCAGTGTGCGCACGTACGTCACGTAGCCCGCCGGCAACAACCGTTCGCCGTTCCACACGCCGTCCTGCAGATACAGGTTCGCCAGCCGCGCCCAGTCACGCGCCGCGATCACCTCGTAGCCCTGACCCAGGAAGTTGCCGTACGGATCGGTGTAGATCGTCGCGTCACGCATACCAATCTTGTCAAACAGTGCCCGCGTGGGAAACGCGTGATAGTTCTCGCCGCGTTTCTCGGCGCCCAGCCGTACGAGGTAACTCGCCAACACGGGATCGGTGTTGCGGTAGCGACCCACCGTATTCGGTGGCCATTGCGGTGGACGTGTCGCGGCCCACTGATAGGAATTCGCTGTACCGGCGTACAGGTACAGATGATCGGCGTAGCCAAGCGTCGGATCGAAGCCCGGATCTTGCGGTGCGCGCAGCCGCAGTCCGCTGGACATGCGCATGATATCCATGATGCGGATCTTCTGACGCGGATCGCCCGGCGTCTGCCATTCGGGAATCGGTGCAGGTTGCTCGAGCGTGTACGTCCCCATCTGGATGAGGCGCCCAATCAGGGTGCCGGTGAGACTTTTCCCCATCGACCAGCTTTCGAGCCGTGTGTGGATGCCTATGCCCCTGGCATACCGTTCACCAATGATGCGTCCTTGGTACGTGACTACGAACGCCTGCGTCATCGCGTTTGGCGGCCCGAACCCCTCGTCCATCGCGCGGGCCACGAGTGCCGAGTCAACGTTGGGTGGCCACGAGGCTTTCGGCAGGACGTCTCCCATGGGCCACAGTGTGCTCGCGGCCGGCGGCAGTGATGATGTCACAACGCTTGGCGTGAAGAACACCGAGTCGGTACCAATTGGCAGTGCCACACATCCCTGGCTGCCGTAACGCCTGGCGACCCGCGTGACGCCGTTCTTCAGTGTGAGTCGCACGGTTTGATGCGCGCGATCGATCACCGTGTCCTTCACTTGCGAGCGAAACGCCAATGGACCGGAAAAGAATCCCACGTTGGCGGCCGCATCGGCGGGCTCAAGGCCGGTGAGGAATACGGCGGCGCAGAGCGTTGTCGCGAATCCGGCGGTATGGTGCGACAGGGCGTCTCCCGGGGGCGGCGTCCATTTGCCGGGCAGTTGCAGCGAGTCGCCGCGCGCGACGACGGCCGCCGGGGTCGCAACGCGCGGCGCAGTTTGCTGCGCCGCTACGGCAGCGACTGGCACGATGCACAGACTCGCCAGTGCGATGAAAAGGCGACGGGATGACAGGAGCGTCAACATAATCGACCGGAGCAGGGGGAAAGTCGTTGGGCTCGACCCACGAATACTGATAGGAGGCGTTCCCTTTCCGCCAGAAGGATTCCGTCGCGACCGGCGTTGGCACAAGGAAAGAGGGTATCATCTGTGCGGTGCGGATCGAGGCAGTTGGACGCTTCCCTCACCGCTCACCGCTCACCGCTCTACCCTCACCCCTGCACCTCCTCACCTCTGGCCCCTCCTCCTCCTCCTGCTCGCTTCTCCGCCCCCACCAGCCTTGCGCAATCCCTGAGTCGATCCATAGGGTCTTACTGATCATGCACGCTCACTACGTTGCCATCCATCTGCTCCTCGCGGCAGCGCTGATCCCTACGGCCCTGGGCACGCCGCCGCACCGCGGACTGCCGCAGACCAGTCACGCATACATCAACGGACAGTGGTTTGATGGCGTCGGATTTCGTCGTGGAGACCGCTACGTCGTGGATGGCCGATTCACTGAGCGGCGGCCGCGAGCGCTCGACCATACAACCGACCTTGCGGGCGCGTTCGTCGTGCCTCCGTTTGGCGAGGCGCACTCGCACAATGTCGAGTCCACTCAGTTTGATGCGGTGGCCCGAATGCACCTCCAGCGTGGCGTCTTCTACGTCAAGAATCCGAACGCACTGAAGCGCTTCACGACACCACTCGCCGGGCGCATCAACGTGCCTGGCGCGCTCGACGCGACCTTCGCGTTGGGCGGTCTCACCGGCAGCGGCGGACACCCCATTGCCATCGCCAATCGGCAGATCGCGCGTGGTGTATGGACGACGGCCGATGGCGACGGTGGCTTCTATTGGGTGATCGATGATCGCGCGACGCTCGGCGCCAAGTGGCCGCGGATTCTCGCCGAACAACCGGACTTCATCAAGACGTACCTGCTCTATTCCGAGGAGTACGAGCAGCGCCGAAGTGACACCACGTATCGCGATTGGCGGGGACTCAATCCCGCGTTGCTTCCGGAGATTGTCACGCGCGCTCATGCCGCCGGACTGCGCGTCAGCACGCACATCGAGTCCGCGCACGACTTTCGTGCGGCGCTCGACGCGGGCGTGGATGAGATCAATCATCTCCCCGGCTTTCGGCCCGACCGCGACGATCCTCGCAGCTATGAGCATCTCGCGCGGTATGTCCTCACCGACGAAGACGCCCGACGCGCCGCGCGCGCCGGTGTGGTGTTGGTGACAACGCTCGGCGGAATCCTCGAACTGCTCGACCGCGTTCCCGCTGCCAGTGAACAGGCGCCCATGGCGACACGTACGCGAGACATGCTGCGCGAAAACCTGCGGCGACTGCACCGACACGGCGTGCGCATTGCCGTTGGGAGCGACGAATACGAGCGAACCGCCGACTTCGAGGCGGCGCAATTGGCGGCGTTACGCGCCGTCGACAATCTCGCCTTGCTCAAATGGTGGACGGAGAATACTCCGGCGGCGATTTTTCCGGGACGGAAAATCGGCCGACTCGTTAGCGGATATGAAGCCAGTTTTCTGGTGCTGCGTGGCAATCCGCTGGTCGATTTCGCGTACACCCGGCAGATCACTATGCGCGTGAAGCAAGGCGTCGTTCTTCCTCTACTGTGACCAGCATGCGCCCAACGCGCCAGCAGTTCGTCGCCCTGTGTCTCGCGGCGAGCTGGGGCTGTGCAGACAAGAACCCATCCGCGCCAGTCACACCGCTGCCCGCGCAATCGATGGACAACGTTCACTACGGCGCCGACCCGTTGCAAGTGATGGACGTGCGGCGCCCCGCTGGGCGCAGCGGCACCACCACCGGCGTCGTCGTATTCATTACACGGCGGTGGATGGGAGGGCGGCGATAAGTGTGTGTTTTCGCCCGCCGACCTCGCCAGGTTCACGGTGCGCGGTTTTGCGACGGCGAACATCAACTATCGGTTGGCCAGTGTGCCGCTTAACGTGCACGATCCGATGCTATCGAACGACGTCACGGCCGCATTCGACTATCTCGCGGCGCACGCCAGCGAGTTTCACGTGGCCAGTGCGACGTTTGCGGTGGTCGGACACAGTGTCGGCGCGCATTTGGCATTGTTGGCCGGTTACAAGTACAACAGCCAGAATCGCATCAAGGCCGTGGCGAGTCTCTCCGGTCCTACCAATCTCGTTGATCCCGCGTTCCTGGCGGTGCCCTCCCAACCTACACGCACGAGCTTAATTACCTCGCGCTGAACCGTTTTGGC
>JANOKE010000334.1:0-6007 GCA_031419135.1 Gemmatimonadaceae bacterium | reverse complement strand
CGCAACAATCGCCAGTTGCGCTCGCGCACGCTCCCAATCCTTGGCGTCCACCGCTTCCTGTACACCGGGCAGCGTCATCGCCGCATACGTGTACCTGGGCGCGTAGAGCACATGCTTGAACCACGGCCGGCCAGGAATTCCGTCTGCATTCAGCAGTGTTTGCTCCACCGCACGCATTGCTTCGTTCATCTCCGCCAGTCGCGTGGTACGGTTTTCCGACGGCGGCGCGGCGAGTGTCGCGGCAAGCACCTGCTCGAGCGCCGTCGCGGCTGCACTCCATCGAACGCGCGCCGCACGCACCGCGCTGAGGTTGAGATGCGCCTTCACAGCGGGCTGCGCGGCCAGCGCGGCAATGAACCCCTGCACTCGCGACGCGTAAATCTCGAAGTCGTGCGGATAGTGCTCGGCGTTCGCCAATCGCAGCGCCATTCGCCCCCATACCTCGGCCATCGTCGTCATGTACTTGAAGCCCGGATCGCCGAAGTGGGTCATCCAGTAGTAGTTGTCATACGCCGAGTGGTACACACCGTACGGACCGTTGAAGCTCATTTCGACAATCGGCAGCCCGAGAAAGTTCAGAAACACGGTGTAGTCGGAACCTGAGCCCAACGCGTTTCCGGGGTAGTCGATGGGACGCCGAGCCGCGGTATTGCGTGTGGCGCCACCGCCAATGTTGGCCTCACGCGTTTCCGAACGCAGTGCGCGTCCCCAGGCGTCGAGCACCGAACCCGCAGCCACCGGGTCCTTCACGTCGCGCACGCTCTGCGCCACCAACGGATTCAAACTGGCGATTGCACCCGCTTCGAACTTCGAGCCGCTGGTAGAGCCATCAACGTTGAGATAGGCGATGGCGTTCTTGCGCAGGTCGTCGGCAAACTGTTCGCCCCACTCTGTGGAACCGGTAAGATGCCACTCCTCTGCATCCCAACTGGCGAACACGATGGTGCGCTTGGGGCGGCGTCCAGCGTTGGCCTGCGCACCGAGTGCGCGGGCGAGTTCCATTTGGGTTGCCGTACCCGACGACGGATCAACCGCGCCAAACACCCACGCATCGCGATGGTTGCCCAGCACAACGTACTTGTCCGGTTCGTCGGTACCGGTGATACGGCCTTCAACCACCCAGATGGGTCGCGTGGCGCCGTCCATATCTACTTTTACCCGCACGGTGGCCGGCCCTGCGCCAACATGGTAAGGGAACCCCAGCGCACCCTGCCACGACGCCGGCGCCGTTGGTCCACCAAGCGCCTGCAGCAATGGTCGCGCATCGCGATACGACATGGGCACCATCATGATCCTTGGAATAGACAGCGCGTCGCTTTCGGCAATGCGCGGTGCGCCGGGCACCGATGCATATCCCGGCGTGAGAGGATCACCGGCCACCATGAAGTCATAGGTGAGCGCGCCGCGCTGGATGTGACTTTCCGGACCCCACGGGCCGTCGGGAAATGTCTTGCCCTTCTTGAAGCCGTCTTCAGCCGGATCGGAGTAGATGAGCAACGCCTTGAGGCCGCGCTTCTCGGCCGTGAGCGCCTTGAAGCCGCGATAGCTGTACGGCACCGAATAGCGCACCAGCGCAATCTTCCCAACGAGGTTCACGCCATGCTGTTCGAGCCAATCGTAGTCGGACGGATTGCCGCTGGACGCGTAAATCAGCTCACCGGTGATATCGCCCGACGCACTCATACCCAGATACGTGATGCCCGCGTCCTTCGCGGAATGCGGGTCTTGGCCGTACGCGTCCTCCTTGAGTGTCGCGCGATACACCGTGGGCGCCGTCATCGTGACGCTCACTTCGCGCGGCCACGGCAGCAGCACGTCGTACCGATGCAACGTCACATGATCGAGCCCCCACGCGCGATACCGGTCGGCGATGTAGTCAGCCAACTCCTTGTTGCGCACCGAGCCGGCAGGGTGCGGCTCGTCGGTGAGGTACTTGAAATACGCGCCGGTAGAGTCGCGACTGACCGTGCGCGCGAGTTCCGCTTCAATCGCGCGTTCGCGACTGGCCGCGACAGCAGAAAAACCCCGGATGGAATCGACCCAACTCGGTGGAACGGCGGCCCGCGGCGCGGATTGGCCTGTTGCACCCTGGGAGGTCAACGATGCGAGTGCACACATCGCAAGGATCGCCCCGACAATCGGGCGGGCACCACGCCGCAGCATGGCCCACGCGGTTTTCAATCGTAGCGCATGCTGCACACGCGGCACGGACATGGTGTGGTGGAATGCGTGGTGGGCGACAAGTGCCGCAGGCGTGCCGGGATGAGATCCGAGCCGCCACAGCCTTCACCGCAAAGTAGCGCGCGACGCCTCGCGGCAGTGACGACTAACGCGGCGGGCACGTGGTCGTCCAATATTCATGCCGCTTGGGGGGGGTGAAGTCCGGTCACAACAAACGATTTGCCGAGGATGCCATGGACAACGACGGCATCACCATTGGCCGGGTGCTGAGCCGGCGCGAAGCGCTTACCCTGCTGGGAACGGCAGGAGTGGGTATTCTCGCGACCCGGGCGTCAGGTCAGGTAAACGCCAACGCCTCTGCCCTCACCGCTGACCGCTCTTCCCTCACCCCTGCGTTTGCTCACCCCTCTGGCTTGCCAGCCTGCGTGGTCCGCCCGCAACAAACGGAAGGTCCGTACTACGTTGACGGCCCGCTCAATCGAAGCGACATCCGATCGGAACCGGGTACCGGTACCGTCGTGCCCGGTGCACTGCTCGCCCTCGAGTTCAGAGTGTCGCGAGTTGCCAGTGGTAGCTGCACCCCGCTCGCGGGAGCGTTGGTGGATATCTGGCAGTGTGACGCGCTGGGCATCTATTCGGGCGTTCGTGACACCGGAGGCCTGTTCGATACCACGGGTCAGAAATTTCTGCGTGGGCATCAGGTCACCGACGCCTCCGGGGTGGCACGATTCGCAACCGTGTATCCGGGGTGGTATCAAGGACGCGCCGTGCAGACTGACGCCGGGTACTCGGGCGCCTTTGATATCGGTCTGCAGCTGTGACCGGGTGAAACGTGGCCGCTGGTGTGAATTACTGTCGCGGCGTTGACAGATACTGCCTGAACCACCCCTGCATCTCTTTCCACCACACCTGCGCGTTGGCCGGTTTGAGAATCCAGTGACCTTCGTCGGGAAATTCCACGAACCGACTGGGCACACCCTGACGTTGGAGCGCGGTGAACATGGCCACGCCTTCCGTAAACGGCACGCGAAAGTCGTTCTCTCCGTGCAGCACCAGTGTGGGTGTGCGGAATTTCCCCGCCGACAAATGCGGCGACCAGCGACGGTACTGCGTGTTCAGGGCGTTCGCATTCCACAAGGGGCCGCCAAACTCCCAGTCGGTAAACCACAGCTCTTCAGTAGCGCCACTCATGTGTTCCAGATTGTACACGCCCGCGTGCGTGGCCAGGGCCTTGAACCGCTGATTGTGTCCGGCAATCCAGTTCACCATGTATCCGCCAAACGACCCACCAGCCGCGCCCAAGCGTGTGGAATCCATCCACCGGTTGCGCGCCAGAGCGGCGTTGAGCCCGTTCATGAGATCGGTGTAGACTTTCCCACCCCAGTCCTTTGATACGCCGTCCACAAACGCCTGACCATACCCCGTGCTGCCACGTGGGTTGATCGCGATCACGGCAACGCCCGTTGCGGCAAAGAGTTCGAAGTTCCAGCGCGACCCCCAGTTGTCCAGCCACGCACCCTGTGGACCACCGTGAATAAGCAGCAGCACCGGCCACTTCTTCAATGGGTCAAAGCCCGGTGGTTTCACTACGAATCCGTGCACTGACGCGCCGCCCGCACCTGTAAAGCGATAGTCCTCGGCGGCGGCCATATCGAGTTGCGCCACCAGCGCATCGTTCTCGTGAGACACGGCGCGCGCGCCAACCACAGCCGTTCGCGCGAGTTGACCTGCGTGAATCTCCGGCGGCAGGTGAATGGCATCACGCACAAACGCGATGGTGCGTGAACCATCGTTACCTGCCGACGTCGCGACGGTGAACGCACTCGAGTTGTGTTCTGCAACCAGACGAATTGGCGACGCAGCGACACTGGATGCAATGCCGACCGCTCCTGCCGGAACCGACGAACCAAACGCCGCAGGAATTGTCGCTTGGAACAGCGTGGTGCGACCGGCGTCGCTCGTTTCAATCAGGATGGTGCGCGCATCCACAAACTGAATGGCATCGGCATTGCGATCCCACGACGGCAGCAAATCGGCCGACATGTGGGTGGCGCGATTCAGCAGCATGAGGCGCCAGCGATCGGCTTCGAATCCGGCCCGTCGCTGCGAGGCGTAGGCGAGATATTTGCCATCGGGTGAATACACCGGATTCTGATCGGCACCCTTGTTGGATTGCGTGACAATGGTCAACGCGCCGCCATCGGTGGGAACCGTATACACATTCAGATCCGTCACCCACGCCTCGTTTGCGGTTTCGGCCTTGGCGGTGAAGGCGATTTCACGACCATCGGGCGACCAGTTGTAGGCTTCGGGTCCGCCAAAGGGAGCCGGTGGCACTTCCAGTCGCGCGCCCGGCATGAGATCGCGTGCGCCACCGCCGTCACTCGACACCACAAACAGATGCGAGCGCGAGCCGTCGTCCCACGTATCCCAATGCCGGTACATCAATCGATCGGCAGTGCGCGCCTTGGACGGATTGGCGTCGGCCTTTTTCGCGGAATCCGCGTTACACGTATCAGTGCCGCACGACGGATACACCCGTGATGTGAACAACAGACGCGTACCATCCGGCGACCACTTGGTGCCCGTCACTCCTCCCCACAGCGTCGCTATTGATCGACGCGTGCGCCCGTCGGCGTCGGTCACCCAAAGGGCACCGCGCGCGACAAACGCCACCCGCTTGCCGTCTGGCGACCAGCGTGCTTCACTCACTGCCGTGCTGTCGTCGGGGAAAACCCGTGGCGTGCCGCCCGCGGTAGCGATAGCGTAGGTGCGTCCACTTCGCCGATTGGCAGCGAGATCGGTTGTCCGCACCGAATAGAGAATGGTCTTGCCGTCGGGCGAAACCTGCGGATCGCCGGCCACGCGAACGGCAGACAGATCGGCAAATGTCATAGCGCGTTTCTGCGCCTGCACATACGAGAACGGAAGCAGTGCCAGCACGTACAGCATCAAGCGGCGCATGAAAAGCTCGGGTGAGATGTGAATGACTGAATCTTGCACTGTTCGTTGGGCATTCAGGAAGGCGCTCGGATACGTGGCCACTCATGGGCGGGGTGACTCCGAGTTCGACCACGCGATGTGTCATTCCCAGTGTCCCTCGCAACAACGACTTTCACCCGCAGGGGACGCCGTGACGTCGGGTAGACCATCCCCTGCGTCCCTGCGGTTCACCGGTTTGGGTCTCGCTGGTTGACGCCTCCAGCGTACTGGAATATTTTACATGTAGCCCTCACATGGAGTACCAGTATGACCAAAAGGCAATCACCCGCCGTCGTGCGCGAGCCCGTGCAGGTTTACCTCGACGTCCCCGATCGCGCCATGCTCGAGCGCGCAGCGCTGGCGACGGGAATGCCGCGCGCCGAGGTGCTGCGTCGAGGCCTTCGCCGGTTTGCCGCGGAGGTGCTGGCCGACGAAAGCCCCGCGTTGGCCTTTCTGGAGGGTGCGGCGAGCGCATCACCACCCAACATGCCTCCCGACGTGGCGTTTCGACACGACGACAATCTGGCCGATTGGGAGATGGCGTCGTGGGATGCGCCGGCCGTTACGCCAAAGACCAAGCGACCGCGCAAGTGATGAGGTCCGTCTTGCTCGATTCGTCCGGGTGGATCGCCGCTGCGGTGCGCGGTCAGACCCATCACGACGCTGCCAAGGCAGCGTACACGCGCGCTGTGCGAGAGGGGTATCGCATCGTTGTCACGCCCATGGTGCTTGGCGAATCGCACGCCCTGTTTCTTCGATTGCTTGGCCGAGTGCAAGCGGCTGCGGCGCTCGATGGCGTGCTGCGCGATCCCACTCACGTGGTACTCTCGCTCGACGAGGCACT
>JANOKE010000333.1:0-2469 GCA_031419135.1 Gemmatimonadaceae bacterium | reverse complement strand
CCGTCGAAATGCACCAATCCTCCTCAGTGTCCGATCGGCCCGAAACGAAACAAACTCCATGGCCACAGGGCGGCCCCCGGTTCGGTGCCCTCGAGATACCACTCTGTGTAGCGGCGGTCGGGCGGTGTCGCGGCATCGGCCGGTTTGCCATTCTGGCGATCGATCTCTACGCCCAACACACCCGGCGGTGGGGTCCACACGCCGCTCGATCGATCGCCGTACACCGCCGCGATGATCGCGCCCGCGATGGGCGCGGCCAGCGTGCCCCCCACGGCACCAGGCGAGATCATCGTGGGCTTGTCGAAGCCAATCCACACGCCGGTGACCAGTTCCGGTGTCATGCCGACAAACCACACATCGGTGTTGTCGTTGGTGGTACCGGTTTTTCCCGCCACCGCAATACGCGACGGGACAATGCGTCGCAGCGCCGTTGCGGTGCCACGCGAAACCACGTCACGCATCATGTCGCGCACGATGAAGGCGATGCGCGGATCCATCGCCGGCTGCGACGTGGCCACCGGTGGCGAAAATACTGTGCGTCCGGTGCGATCCTCCACGCGCACAATAAACCGCGGCGTGACGGCCATGCCTCCATTGTCGAACGTCGCGAACGCGGCCACGAAGTCGAGCGGCTGCACCACCGACGCGCCCAGCGCGCTTGATGGATACGGCGCAATGGGTGCGCGCAGACCCGCGCGTCGCGCGAGCGCAATCACCGAATCCATCCCGACGCCCATCGCCAACTGGACCGCGACCGGATTGCGCGAACGGGTGAGCGCCTCGCGCATGGTGATCGCGCCGAGAAATTCGTTGTCGGCATTTTCCGGGCTGTACGTTTGACCGTTCGGCAAACGGAGATGCAGCGCGGTGTCGGCAACCATGCTGCTGGCCGTCATACCTTCGGCGAGCGCTTGTGCGTAGACAAACGCCTTGAACGATGAACCCGGCTGACGATTGCCATCGACGGCGCGGTTGAACGACGAGCGCGCGTAATTGCGTCCCCCCACCAACGCGCGCACATCACCGGTGGCGGGATCGAGCACCACGGCGGCGCCTTCGAGACACGCCTGCACTTTGGCGCGGGACTGCTTCGCGGAATCAACTGACGTTCCTATCGCACAGGGAATGCCGCGGAAGCCCGGACGCGTCTCCACCTCGTCGAGACCGCGCGACACCGCTTGCTGCGCAGTGGCCTGGACGGCCGGATCAATCGTGGTGTGAATCCGATAGCCACCCTGACTCACTGGCACGCCGGCGCGCTCGGCCTGTACCCGCACCACGTCCACCACCCACGGCGCCGGCGCGTTGACGGCGTGTATTGCCTGAATCGGTTCACGCTGTGCGGCGTCGCGCTGCGCCGCGGTGATGTACCCCTGCCCGGTCATCAACGCCAGCACCGTGTTGCGGCGCTGCTTGTTGCGATCCGGATAGCGCGCGGGGTCGTACTGCACCGGACTCTTTGGCATGGCGGCCATCGAGGCCGCCTCGGCGAGTGTCAATTCGGCCGCCGACTTTCCAAAGTACTGGCGCGCTGCCATCTCAATGCCAAACGCCCCACGACCAAAGGAGATCTGGTTCAGGAACGCTTCCAGGATCTGCTCCTTGTTATAGTGCTTCTCCATTTCGCGCGCGGCCTGCTGCTCGCGCAGTTTGCGGCCGGGAGACATGTCGCGACGATCGATCACGTCGGGGTGCATGTTGCCCACCAACAGTTGGGTGATCGTGCTTGCGCCGCGCAGATTCCCCGTGGTCACCGCATCCTTGAGCGCACCAGCAATGCCCACCAGGTCGACACCATCGTGCTGATAAAAGCGCTTGTCCTCGACAGCCACGAACGCCTGACCTACGTACCTGGGCAGCGCACGGATGGACACACTGAGTCGTCGTTCCTTGCCGATAACCCCGAGAGTTGAGCCGTCGCGGCCCATGACCAGTGAAATCTGGGGTGGCGTGATAATCCGCCAGGCTTCGCCCGTGGCGACTGGAGGCTGCGCCGTAACCGGTGCGGACGCAGCCTGTCCGGCAACGACAGCGGGGACTACCAGCCAGCAAATGGCCAGTGCCCGCGCGGTGCATTGGCGCACGGAGCGTGTAGGGTGTTTACGAGGGGTATGCAGCATAGCCTCGCAAAATACACCGCTCCGCCTCGGTTGATCGTTCGCGGTCTGTGACCCAGCTTCCACTCATGCCTGTCGACCAGATTCGTCCACTCACACTTGCCATCTGTCAGTTCGCCCCGCGAAAGGGGGACACGGCGGCCAACCTGCGGCGGCTGGGTGCGCTCTGCGCCCAGGCCGCGTCGCTCGACCCGCGTCCGCAGGTGATCCAGTTCCCCGAGACTGCCCTCTCCGGGTACTTCGTCGAAGGCGGGGTACGCGAGGTTGCCTGTACGGCTGGCGCCATGGCCAACGACCTCGACGACGCGTATCGCACGGCCTGCGCGACCGCCGGCATTCCGACCGTCGCCAT
>JANOKE010000332.1:0-1541 GCA_031419135.1 Gemmatimonadaceae bacterium | reverse complement strand
AATTCGTCGCATGGCCCTCGCTGTACTGCAGGTGTTGCAGGCCGAGGCGCCAGCCTTCTTCAGTGATTTCGAGGTGTATCGGGCGCCTGATCGCCGTCACGCGGCACGCATCGGGTACCACAAAGTGTAAAGGAGCACCATCGCGTCACTGCCCTTCGGCGCGCGCCGCAAAACAGTCGGGGCCCGCTGAGTAACGACGGTGCGCGCCGCGAAATAGTCCGTGCCATCGTCATAACGGCGGGCTGCGCGGCCGTGACGTCTGTGCGAACGCCTGCGTCTGTGAGGTGAGACACATTTCTCCCTCATATCGGCGCTCACCTCATGACTGCGTCTGTTCCGAGACCGATTCGTCGTTGCACTGCGCGTGGTTTCTCGGTGATCGAGTTGGTTCTTGTGGTCACGTTGATGGGCATTCTGGCGGCGTTTGCCATGCCGCGGATGCGCATTGAGAGCTCGCAGGTTGACACGGCGGCGCGCACCATCGGCATGTCAATCATGGTGGCGCAACGTGAGGCCGCGTCGCGTCAGCACAACGTGTTGCTGATTTTCGATACCAATGCGCATACGGTCAACACGGTCTGGGACGCGAACAACGATGGCGTGAAGGGCGCCAGCGAGAAGTCGCGTCCGTTTCTGCTGCCTGAGCGCGTCGTGCTTGGGCGGCCCTCGGGCGTTACTGCACTCGGCGGCGCCAGCGCCAGCGTTCCCGTCACGCTCATGAGTGGAGGAAAGCCGATGCTGGTGTTGCAGCGCAACGGCAGCGTGGATCGCGCGGTGACGTTCTATCTCACCACCCCACAGTCCATGGCCGGCGCGGGCAGCAAGGAGGTTCGCGCGCTCGTGATCGCGCGGGCCACGGCGCGCCCGGAGTGGTACGCCTGGACCGGAAGCACCTGGAGACATGCACAATGATCAACCGAACGCAACGAGTGACATGGCGCGGCGGGTTCACCATGATCGAGGTGATGTTCGCGTTGGTGATCCTGGCAGGCGTCGTGCTCGCGATGGGAATGAACACCACCAAGCTGTCCCGCTCCGTGCGCGATTCAGACATCCGCAATCGCGCCCAATCCGTGGCCGACATGCAGATCGGTCGCGCCCGCGGCTGGCCGAGCTACGCCACGCTGTCGAATCTGACGGCCGCCAGGTACAACGGCACGGCCAATGGCCTGATTACGGCCACGTCGGTAGCCGTGGACACCACCCTGGGCAAGAACATCACCCTGATCACCGTGAATGTCTCTGCGGTGCAGACCACACTCATGCCCACACCAATCACCCGCAGCATTTCCATCGCCGCCCCATGAATTCATCGACACGATACCCGCAAACGCGCCGAGGCTTCACGCTGGCCGAGATCATGGTCGCCATGGTGGTATTCGGCGTGATTATGAGCGCGGCCTTCGGATTCCTGCTGGCCCAGAGCAAGGGATTCCGAAAACTGGCCACGAAATCGGCGCAGATTCAGAACGGACGGTTTGGACGCGACATCATGCGGCAGGAGCTGCGCACCGCGGGCACCAATGTCACCGAAGATCAGC
>JANOKE010000331.1:0-7903 GCA_031419135.1 Gemmatimonadaceae bacterium | reverse complement strand
ACGTGGCCAGCCGCTTGAATAGCAGTGCGTTCGCCTGATTCGCGCCAAGCACGTCGGCCGCGAACGTTTCGATCGGGCCGTAGCGCATAAGCAGTCGCGCCGCCGTTTTCGCGCCGTTACCCGCGATGCCCGGATACCCATCGGCTGCGTCGCCTACCAAGGCCAGGTAGTCCGGGATCAGCGCTGGCGGTACGCCAAACTTCTCCTGCACACCCGCCGCATTGCGCACGTTCCCGGTCTTGCGATCCGCTTGCACCACGCGGTCGCCACGCACACACTGTGAGAGGTCCTTGTCGGGTGTCCAGATGCTCACCTGTTGTACGCGCTGGTCCATCGCCGCGAGATGCGCCGCCGAGGCGAGAGCGTCGTCTGCTTCCAGTTCCACCATGGGCCAGACGGCGACGCCCATGGCCGCGAGTGCGCGTTCCAGCGGATGGAGCTGCGCCCATAACGCCGGATCAATGCCGTCACCAGTCTTGTACCCCGGCCACAGGTCATTGCGGAACGACTCGATCACGTGATCGGTCGCCACCCCGATGTGCGTGGCGCCAGACTCGATCATCTGCAGCACGGTGTTGAGCACGCCAAGAGCGGCGCCGTACGTCGGGTCGGCGCCGTTGGTGCCCCGTCGCAGTCCACAAAAGTGGCGATAGAGCTCGTACGTCCCGTCGACGAGATGGACAATCATGCGTTATTCTAACTGCGTTGTATTGCTCGCGGCCATGCCGACGCAGCAAGTCGGTTCACCAACTCTACGCCAATGACGCATCCCGCGCTCGACCGCGCGAATTTTCACGCGCGACACCATCTCAACCACCTCGACAGGCTCCCGGTGGCCCCGGTTGTTTCGCGCGACACGCTTCTCTCGCGTTTTGACGTTCCGCTTGGTCGCGCAGGGATTCCAGCGGCGCAGGTAATCGATGATCTCGCGCGCGCTGCCGATGGCGGACTGGTCAACAATGCGGGCGCACGTTTCTACGCGTGGGTAATGGGTGGCACGCTGCCCTCAGCGCTCGCTGCCGAATGGCTCCTCACGGCGTGGGATCAGAATGCGGCGATTTACGCAACGTCGCCCGTGGCGTCGGTGGTGGAAGAGGTTGCGGGCAAGTGGCTGCTCGACGTGTTCGGTCTGCCGACGAGCGCGTCGTTCGCTTTTACGACCGGATGCCAGATGGCGCATTTTGTCGCGATCTTGTCGGCGCGCGATCAGGTGCTGCGCGCTGCAGCTTGGGATGTGGGCACGCAGGGGCTTGCCGGATCCCCACCTATTCGCGTTCTGGTGAGTGCAATCCGTCACGTGTCGCTTGACCGTGCGCTGCGGTACGCGGGCATCGGCGCGCAGCAGTTGGTGGAGTTGCCTGCGGATGCCAGTGGCGCTACCACGCCAGCAGGCCTCGACGCAGCGCTCAGGTTGGGTGGCGGTCCAACGATTGTGGGACTCAATGCGGCCGACCTGAACACCGCCGCGTTCGACGACTTTCGCGAGTTGGTGCCGCTCGCGCACGCGCATGGCGCGTGGGTGCATGTGGACGGTGCATTTGGCCTGTTCGCGCGCACCAGCCCGCGGTATGCCCCGCTGGTAGACGGCATTGAATTGGCTGACAGTTGGGCGACCGACTGTCACAAGTGGCTGAACGTGCCACAGGACTGCGGCTTTGCCGCGGTGCGTCATCCCGAGGCGCATCGCCGAGCCTTCACCATCCACGATTCATACTTCGTGGCGGAGAAGGAGGCGCGAGATGAAATCGACTGGTCACCCGAGTGGTCGCGTCGCGCGCGCGGATTCGCGACGTACGCGGCGTTGCGTGAACTGGGGCGTGATGGGGTGGGGGCGATGATTGATCGATGCTGTGATCAATGTTCGGCACTGGTAGGTGGTATCGGCGCACTGCCCGGTGCCGAGATCGTTTCGCCCGCTCGCCTCAACCAGGGGCTCGTGCGTTTCCTCGACCAACGCGAGGGTGCAACGGCGGAAGACCATGATGCACGCACCGATCACATCATCACGGTTATTAACCGCAGTGGGGAAGCGATGTTTGGCCCGGTAACATGGCACGGGCGACGCGCGATGCGGGTGTGCGTGGTGAACTGGCAGACCGATGCGGTGGCGGTGGCGCGTACCGTTGCGGCGGTGCAGCAGGCGCTGGAGGAGAGTGCGCGACCGGCGTCCGCAACTCGCTGAGACTGGACAACGACGCTGTCCAGGACAATTCGACTCCGCGATATCACAAACCGCTCAGATATTGCTTGCCAGAATCTGTGGGATGGCCGTTCGCTGGCTGAGTTGGTCGCGTGCTGCAGCACAACGGAAGCGCGACTGTCGCCGTACATGTCGCGCGTGCGAACCACAACAACGACGCGCGCTTCCATCTCCGCGCGGCGTGCGGCGAATTGAATTCATCAACTTTGTTGCGAGGTACTGTTCATGTTTACCGGCCCGAAGCGTCCGAATGCATCGATCATTCCCACTCTGCGCTACTGTGACGGCGCGGCTGCGATTCAATGGGTATGTGTGGCGTTGCTCTTCATCGGATGCACAGACCGCAACACGGACTCTGCACGGGCAGCGTCGGGCGCTGCTGGTACGAGCGCCGCACCTGCCGGTGACAGCTGGATTGGCAAGTGGAGCGGCCCGGAGGGAACATTTCTTCAAATCGTGGGCGACAAGGGCGCGTACGAGGTCACGATCCAGAACCTCGACGGCCCCCGTACGTTTCGCGGCTCAGCCGTCGGCGACCAGATCGTGTTTGAACGAGATGGCGTGAAGGAGTCCGTTCGCGCGACCAATGGTGTCGAAACGGGAATGAAGTGGCTCAGTGAAAAATCAAACTGCCTGACAGTTCGCGCCGGTGAAGGCTACTGCCGAGGTTGAGTGCCATACTTTTCTGCACACGCCTGGTGGCGCGTGCTGAGGAAATGTCGAAGCTACGCCGTTGGTGACAGACGCACAGTCTCCGCGCGCGCGCTGTCCAGCGTCACGCCGAACTGGTGGAGCACCTGAGCCGCGATACCCTTTTCTTCGCGCAGCAGCCCAAGCAGCAGGTGCTCGCTCCCGACGTAGTCGTGTGAGAGCTCGCCCATTTCGAGCATTGCCAGATCCAGAACCTTCTTGGCGCGGGATGTATACGGCAGATCCGGCCCGTTTGACGAGACCCCTTTTCCGGGCTTCACGGTGTCTTCGATGGTCTGTCTCACTGCGCCCAGGTCGACATGAAGGTTTTTCAGCACCGTCGCCCCCACGCCTTCGCCTTCGTTGATCAAACCCAGCAACAGGTGCTCGGTCCCCACGTATTCGTGCTGCAGTCGAACCGAGGCCGCACGCGACATCACGAGGATCTTGCGCACGCGCTCGGTGAAGGTGTAGCCGACGGCCGGTTGGTTACGTGTCACCTCGCTCCCCGACCGGCGAGGTGACCCATGCAGCGTGCTCGCTCGCGGCCTCGCCACAAGTGCGAGGTATTTGTCGTACGGCTCAGCGGTCCAACCGTTAATGCCGTGCTTTGGCAACCACCAGAGATGCACGTAGGCCGCGCCGATCACCGGCAGTGCCAACACGCAGTATGCCCAGCCGCGCCCAATGCTGGCAACCAACATCAGGACAACTGCCAGCACGAGTCCCTGCTTGAGTACGCGACGCCAGCGCGGCTTGTGCTGCTCGAATTTTCCGAACAGCACCGAGCCAATTGCGAAGATCGACATCACGACGGCGACATCAAGCCACCCGGTATCAGTGCGCCATATGGGCATCACGCTACCTCCGGTTGTTGTCCATCCGCCTATGCCTCACGGCGGCGCCTGATAGATGGCTTGAAGCAGCTTCCTGAGCTTGGGAATGTTCGCCGAGCTCAATTCGATATAACCACCGCCGTCATCGATGATGTGCTTCTCGATCTCGCCCACCTTTCCATTCGCCAGCGAAACCCGCAATTTGTTCGCGACGGTTGCGCTCTTCAACCCGATACTCATGTGCAGCTCAAACCGATACACCGGAACCGACAGCGTTCCCGTTCGTGGTTGCGCGTTATAGTCTTCGATTACCATCAGGTTCGGTCGACCTCCTGTACCCAGCATTGTCTGCGGCGATTGTGCTCCAACGTCGGGCAATGTTGTACCAGCCGCAGCAAGCGCTGCTGTACCGAGAAAACCGCGGCGAGTCAGATCGTCAGACATAATTCCTCCGTTTACATGAGGTAAACCCGCATCCAGATGATCACACGGGAGCTGAACGTACCGGCTGCGAAAGACGTTGGCTAGACATCCAATCGCTGGACTGCGCGATCTGCCAGACCTTCGATTGAGCGTGTTGACATATTGCCTTCCAACTGGAGGCGTCACCTGAACACGCCGAGCCCTGAGCTACGGGAGGCTCTCGCCTCCCGCTACATCCTCGAGAAGGAAATCGGGAGCGGCGGCATGGCCTCCGTGTACCTCGCCGAGGATGTGCGGCACCACCGTAAAGTGGCCGTCAAGATCCTGTTCCAGGAAATTGCCGGGACCATCGGCGCCGATCGATTCCTTCGCGAAATCGAGATCGCTGCACGCCTCACGCATCCGAATATCGTTCCCGTGCATGACTCTGGCGCAGCGGCCGGTGCGCTCTTCTATGTCATGCCGTTCGTGGAAGGCCGGAGCCTTCGTGAGCTGATTGAGGAACGCAGCCGTCTTCCGGTAAACGAAGCGGTCCGGATCGCGTCCGAAGTTGCCGATGCCCTCGAGTACGCGCACGCGCATGCCGTGGTGCACCGGGACATCAAGCCGGAGAACATCCTGCTTGGCTCAGGACATGCGGTCGTTGCAGACTTCGGGATTGCGCGCGCCATCCACGAAGCCACGGCGGAACGATTGACCGGTGAGCATCTGGCTATCGGCACGCCGCGGTACATGAGTCCCGAGCAAGCGTCCGCCGACGCGCACACAGACGGCCGAAGCGACATCTATTCGCTCGGCTGCGTGCTGTACGAGATGATCACAGGGTTCGGTCCATACGATGCGTCTGGCGTGGGAGCGAAAGCGCGATATGGGTCGATGGGCGCGTTGTACTGGAATCGCACAGCCGGGTCTGGCGTTCCGCGCGCCGTACGAAGGGCGGTTGAACGCGCACTTGCGCATGATCCGGCAGACAGATACCAGAGTGCAGCGGCGTTTGCATTGGCTTTGCGCGCGCCGCAGCGTCGTTGGCACCGAACGGTTTTGGGTGGCGCGGTTGTCTTGGCGGTCATGATTGGTGGTGCACTCGCCCTTGGTCGTCTTCGCTTGCCGCCATCCGAAAATGCCAGTGCGCTGGTACCCACTCGAGTCGTGGTCGCGCAGTTCAACAACCGGACGGGAGACCGAGCACTTGACTACATCGGGATCATGTCGGCCGATTGGATTACTGAGGGGATGTTGCGCACCGGAGTTGTTGACGTCGTTCCCACCGAGACAGCGCTTCAGGTCTCCCGGTTCGTTGAGTCCCAGCGCGTGCGCCAACCGGCCGCCGATCCGGTTCGCCTGTTGGCGAATGAAAGCAACGCCGGAATTGTTGTAACCGGGTCGTACTATCCGGATTCCGGACGCATTCAGTTTCAAGTGCAAGTCTCAGATGCGCGAAACGGCAGGTTGCTGGGCGCGATTGGGCCGATGCATAGCACTATTGCTGCCTCGATTGGCGTAATTGACGATATTCGAGAGCGCGTCATGGGGCTTCTGGCGGCGTCGCTGGATCCGCGCCTTGGCGCCACTGTCGGCATGCCGATTCAGCCGCCGACATTTGATGCGTATCGGGAATTCAGCGAAGGTCTCGACCGATACACGCGAACTGATTTCAGCGATGCGACGGAACGGTTTACGCGTGCGTACCAGCGCGACTCGACACTTTCGGTGGCGCTCCTGATGGCCTCCATCAGTGCCTCCAACCTGCGTCGCTACGAACAGGCAGATTCGCTATTGAGCATTCTGTATCGAACCCGCTCCCAACTTATCCCGTTTTACCGCGATTGGCTCGACTATCGTCGAAGCGTGTTGCTGGGCGACCGACCGGCGGCGCTTCACGCGATCCGTCAAGTGGCGCTCGCGGCGCCAGGAACAAAGGCCACTTACAATTGGGGAACCGAGGCGTTGCAGAACGGCAATCTGCTTGAGGCCCAGCGCGCATTTGAATCCCTCTCCCCGGATCGCGGTCCGATGCGTGGTTGGGCGCCATATTGGGATGCGATAGGTACGGTGCGTCACCTGTTGGGGGACTATGCCGGAGAGCTCAGCGCCGGCAATCGCGCTCGAGCCATCGATCCCGATCGCCCATACGCCCTTGGCTCGTCGGTACGTGCCCTTGCCGCTATGGGCCGCGTGAACAGCGTGACTGCGGAGCTGGATGCGGCGGAGCGCATGCCCGCAGATCCGTTCGGTGTGACTGTCGGCAGTCTCGCTGTTGAGGCTGCACTCGAGTTTCGGTCGCATGGCCACTCGAAAGACGCGCAAGACTTCGCGCAGCGTAGCTTGAATTGGTACGATGCGCACGGGGCCGCCACGTCCAAGGTGACATCCCAGCGCTGGCGAAGGGCACTTGCGCTATATGAACTCGATCGGTGGACCGAGGCCCATGCAGTTGCCAGCGCACTCGTTGCCGAAGATAAATCGAATGCGGAGTACCTCGGAATGCTGGGAGCGACGGCCGCCCGATCTGGAAATCTGCATGATATCGCGCTGGCCAAGGCTCAAATCGATCAGCTTCGAGGCAAGTATGGGCTCGGAGCCGCGTCGGTGGCCAAGGCCCGAATTGCGGCTATTCTGGGATTGCGGGCAGAAGCCGTGATACTCCTCCGCACCGCATTCTCTGAGGGAAAAGAATACGATCTCTGGTTGCACCGAGAGTCCGATTTCGCGACACTGCGCGGGTATCCGCCCTTCGAGGAGTTGCTACGGGCTAAAGACCGCTGACCGCAACCATGCCCGATCCCCCGACTGAACGCACGTTGGCAACTCAACCATTCGAGTCCCGACAACCCTGGCGGCCTTCCTTCGCGAACCTCACGGCACGATCGGGGCGCTCTTGTCCCTCAACTGTCGCGCAAAGTACGTGTACCCCAACGCTGTCGTGTGCGCCTGCTGCTCAGCGTTTGCCCCCGCGCCGTGGCCCCCTTCAATCACTTCGTAGAATAGATACGGCAATCCCATGTCGGCCATCTTCGCGGCAAATTTGCGCGCATGCTGCGGCCCCACCCGATCGTCTTTCGTGGTCGTCCAGATAAACGGCGTCGGATACTTCACGCCTGCCCTGAGATTGTGCAGCGGCGAGATGCTGGCCAGAAACGCGCGCTCGGCAGGGATAGACACACTGCCGTACTCGCCCACCCACGACGCGCCGGCGGCGATCTGTTCGTAGCGCATCATGTCCAGCAGTGGCACGGCGATCTGCACCGCATTCCAGAGCTCCGGATGTTGGTTCATCTCGACACCCATCAAGAGACCACCGTTCGAGCCGCCTTCAATACCGAGTCGCCGCGCGCTGGTGATCTTGCGCGCAATCAGATCCTGGCCAACGGCCGCGAAGTCATCGTAGATGACCTGTCGCCTGGTCTTGAGTCCGGCCTCGTGCCACGCCGGACCAAACTCACCACCGCCGCGAATGTTCGCCACGACATACACCCCGCCTTGCTCAACCCACAGCTTGCCCGCGTTCTCATCGTAGTGCGGCGTGAGCGACACTTCAAAGCCACCGTACGCGGTGAGAATTGTGGGGTTGGACCCGTCCAGCTTCATTCCCTTGGGATGCGTGATGAAGTACGGCACCTTGGTCCCGTCTTTCGAGGTCGCTTCAAACTGTTCCACCACACTGCGCGACGCGTCGAATCGCGGCGCCAACGCCGTCACCTGCGCCGCCGTGGCCTGCACCGCATCGGTCAGCCACACACTGCTGGGCGTCAGG
>JANOKE010000330.1:0-4855 GCA_031419135.1 Gemmatimonadaceae bacterium | reverse complement strand
CGGCCGTGTCGACAGCGATAGCCGGTACGGTCAATACGGACACCAGCAGCGGGACCGCGTCTCCGCCTAACGATGCGACGTACGGCAGATCCACACCTGCGGCCCCGATACGCACCGCGTCACCACGCGCCAAGTTTGCCCGAGCCACCAGCGCATCGGGATTGAGAACGTTGAGCGTGAAGAGTACGACAAACCCGCTGACCACCAGTCCTGTTGCAAAGGTACGCGGACGGGAACGCAGCACGGTAAATGCCAACCCTACGAACACGATCGCCAACCATATCATGAACGCCGTGGCGTACAGCCTGTCGGTGGAGATGCCGTAGTACTGGATATACAATCTCATGCGCGCGCCGGCCGAAAACATCATGGCGCCAAGCAGCACCACCAGCGGCACTGCAAGCCGCCGATAGAAACGGAGCGTGCGGGAATCTGAAGCCGGAATGAGTGCCTGCGCGCTGAGGAGCACCGGAAGCAGCAGGCCGGCCACGCACGCCAACTCGAAGAAGCCGCGCCTCGCGTAGTTGGCGTAGCTGAGGCCAGTGGTTCGGAGCACGAGCGACTCGCCACCGAACAACCAGCCTATCTGCACGACGACAAATGCCGCGAACAGCACGTTCAGCGCGCCGAGTGCAAACGTGACGTCGGTGACGCCAAGCGTGAGTGGGAATGGGGTGGATGGAGCACCGGCTGTTGCGGGGCGCGCCAGAAGTGAGCGACGCAGCCAGCCGGCTACCACCCATGCGAAGAACCCGGCGATGACGACGTGCTGGAATACGACTTCGATGTCTACATCGGGAAACGTGAAGAACGATCCGAATACCGGATCCGCTTGCGTGAGCAGCAGCGTGAAGACGAGGAGTATGGGGGCTGTGATCACCAGCGCCTTGGCCGTCCGCTTGACGCTCCCGTCGTTGGAGCGTGCGGTATGGAGCTCTGCGTCGCGCAGCAGGAGCGGGACGACGCCAGTGGCGACCTCGAGACCGGTTCCGAACGCGGCTCGAATCAGATCGCGGACGCGTGCGAGGGCGAGACCGGGCACGGGGATGGCGTTGATGCTCATAGCGAGCAATACGAGCGCGGTGAGCATAGCCAGCACGTCGAAAAACCGCAGCATGTCGGCGTCGCGCCACGACAGGCCGGCAGCAAAGAGTATCGCGACCGCGAGCCAGATGTTGCTCTCGCGTGAGAGAGGGCGCGAAGACTGTCGCACAAGCGCGATGACGATGGTGGCGAACACCACCATCCAGACCAGGAGCCCCAGCCCCCACGGTTCATTTCGGAGTAGCGGGTCGGCGAGGATGCCGAGCAACCCTGCACACAGCAGTACGCGTCGTACGACGAGGGCGCGTGGGGATGGAATGTTCGACTCGGTCTTGGCCGGAACGGCGGTCGGAACGGTCGATGCGGCGGCGGCAGGCGAGCCGGTGGCCAGGTCTGCATCTGGGTGACGCATTGAGTCTCGGAGGTGAGTGTGCAGAGAACTTTACAGTACAAAGTAGAATGGCGCAAGAGGCGCCATGTCGCCCGCGCGCGCATGCGCTATTCCTGAATTTCCTTCAGCAGGGCCGCAACGCGCTGCGGTCCCGTGCGATCGTCATCAGGGGCTGGCTGGTTTTCAACGAAGTCGAGGGAATCGCACAGTGGCATCCACACAAGGCGGCTGTCGGGTTCGGCGCTTCGGCCAAAGGAGGACCACACTCGCAGCGGGATTGGCACCACGCGCACCTGGCCGCTGCCCAGCGTAGCACAGTGGGTGGCAGGCGATGTGACCAGGTATTCGCGACACACCAGCGGGCGTTCCGGGTGAATGGAGCAGCTCTCGTCCTCGAGGAACGGGCACGGCACACCTTGGCGGAACCACGCCAGCCCGAACGCGTGATAGGCGGCCTTGTCCGAGTCTGGATGCCCTCGCGGCGGAAGATCCGCTGCGTCCATGATTGAACGGGTCTGAGCAAACCTGGCACGCAAAGTCGCGGCGCGTGCGGCCGGCATCTTGTCAATCAATGCCGCGAGCTGGCGGGCCTCAGTAGGTGTGACCGGGACCATTTGTCGGCAACATGCGCCGCATCCCTTCTTGCACGAGACTTGCTGTCCCTCTTTCTCGACACGCGCCACGGCGAGGTCGGTGACTTTCGTAGCAAGTCCGTTCACATCCTTCAACAGGGCCTCGGCACCGCACACGCCTTTGGGCACCGTGAACGAAATTGTTATTGGCGTTCCGCCAATCTTGAGAGTTCCGTGTCCGGTGATCGTGTCGCGCATGTATTCAAGATGAATTGCTAGACGCCTGCTAGACGCCGACCAGTCGGCGAACGCCGTGGCCAAGCCCTGCCCGACCCTAACCGGGACACTAACCTGGAACGATTCGTGGACCCGGAACAGGCGGAAGAATCGGCGGCGGACGCATCCACCAGCGCAAGCGCTCGAACAGCGACGTCCAACGCCTGCTAATCGTCATCATCGCGATGGAGGGTCGGGATGCGCCGGTCTCGATTTTGAAAAAAAACGGATCGATGGTGTACGCGACGCTCGTTCCCAGCATTGACTTATCGCGAAGATATCTGGCGTTCGGGTTGCGGACCGGGTTGTTGTTCGCCGAAAACGTTCCGTAGAACGTATTGTCAACCACCGCCAAGTCGATATAGTCGCCCAGGTAAGGTGACGAAAAACCGCAATTGTATCCGGGCTCCGACGCCGGGCTCGGGCCCGTAAGCGGAACGTTCACCCAGTTCCCATGGTTCTGGTCCGAGACCATTATGTGCGTCCGCCACTGGTCGCCAACCCACTGCTGATACACGAGTCCGATTCGTCCGGACGCGGTCACCGCGACGGCGGGATTGAGCGCATTGTGCACCACGAGCAACTCTTTGGTTTCCTGCACGCCTCCCACGTCCGACCAGCGCGCCAGGCGCAGGGTGATGGAGTCCACCGCGTCTGACGTTTCGCCCTCGGCCAGGCCTGGTGTGCGATCGGCGTATGCGTAGTAAACGGTTTGCGACTGCGCCGGATCAATGGCGAGCGCGATTTGATTCGGATTGCGCACCTGGAATCCCATGTTCGGGCTGCAACCATCGATACCGTCCGGCTGCCACGCGTCCTTGGGGACGTTCGCACAATTCCGCAGGCGTGCGCCAAGCTTCGAGTCCGGCTCGGCGCATGGGTCGTCGGCCCCGATCCAGGGGTCGAGCAGCTTGTCATCCTGGAAATCGTCAAAGCTCGCGACGGCGCCTGCGTTTTCGCCGAGCCTACCCCGCACGAGAACCAGATCCGCCGGGCCGGGATTGGCATTCGTTTCATCTGGCCGCACGGCGAAAAACAGTCCATACAGACGTCCGTCGGACGCGAGGGCGAATCGCACCGCCAAGGCGGATGTTCCTTCGCGCGTTGACACACAGTTTGGAGGGCCTGAAGACCCGCTTGTGGTCCACCACCACGCGAGACCCCAGCCTCCGCACGTGGTAAGCCGCTGTTGCGACCCGACGACAAACGCTTGTGAGACTCTGTTTGGCGACGCCACCACGAAAGGCTGATCCACTTTTACCGTCGGGGACGGTACGCTACGCTCGGTGGGAACCGTAGTCTCGTACTTCGCCCAACCCACAATTGTTTGCACGCGAGGGATAAGAACGTCGGACGAATGCATTGTGATGTACGACGCGAGGAGAACCTTCCCGTCGCCCGTGAAATCCAGGGAGAGATCTCCCAGGACTTTGCTGTCGGCCGGTTTGGGAAGCGGGCAGCGAAGCGTCCAACTGGCGCCACCGTCGAAGCTCATAAGGACACCACCGAAATCCGGCGGGCAGAACGACTCTTCGTCGTCAGGGTTCCTTCCGATGAGATACGCGCTCACCGCGATCGTGTCCGGCGCAGACGGGCTGATCGCAATCGTCGGTTCGGGGTGCACCGTTACATCAGCACTCCATTCCCAGGGCACAATGTCGACGATGTCGATTTTGAGACCGTACCAGAATGCAAGATTGATGAACCCCCACCACGCATGAAGGATGAAGACGGCTACGCACAGCATGCTCCCGTACAGGTATCGCCTCGCACGAGTCTTGATGAGGACCGTGTGACTCATCTCGATGCCCTCAGTAACAGCACGGTGTCGCTCGAAGGACGAACGTCGCCAGACGAGATCACTACGTAGCGGCCTTGCGGCGCAATCCCCGCTCTGTCGCCCCGGTTCAAGCTGCTGAATCGCCGCACCCCGACCACGTGGGAGGTGCCAACCGCGAGCACGGGAGCGTCGGGTCGCTCGCGCGTCGCTGCGGCGAGAAACATGACCTTGACCACAGAGCCCGCGCGCAGCTCGTTAGCCTTGTAGAGTCGCTCGATGCGCACGGTCGCCTGACGCCAAGCGAGTGCGCCCCATGGAGCACGCCTGACCATCGAATCGGCAGGTGTCACCGTCAGAATACTTTCGACCGTGCCGGTGAATACCGCAGTCGAACGTTCGACCATGTCACGAACGGCACTGTCAACCAGTGACTCCCTTGCGGCGGCGACGAGCTGACGAACGGTGGCGCGGTCGATACGCGTGGTAGGCAGAAGCGCGACCGCCCGCACAGCAATGCCGTTGTCGACGGCCACGCCGTAGGCAAAAAACAGGAACGGCGTACCAACAACGAAGTCCATGGCGCGATCGACAACAAGCGTGATCGATCGACCGGTTAGCGAGCGCATGCCCCCGGGCGATCGGAAGATTGTATCGACGTCGGTGCGCACCAAAACGACCACCGTGTGGGACGACGGCGAGACGGACCGTGACGTGCTCTGGTGCAAGGCGGTCACCACTCCCGTGAAGGCGAACGTCGAGCGCGCGAGCGCGTGCGCGAACGCGCCGGCGGGC
>JANOKE010000329.1:0-1650 GCA_031419135.1 Gemmatimonadaceae bacterium | reverse complement strand
CCGATCATGCGGCAGTCGCCTTGGTATTTCGCGCCACCGGACTGCGTCGTGAGGCGCAAGCGGCGCGCAACGCGCGTGACGGAACAACGAACAAGGTATGGGCACGACAGGCACTCCGCGCCGCCGACTCGCTGCTCGCCCGCGCAGAGGTGGTAGATCCGACGTGGCCCGAGCCAGCGATCGAGCGCGGCTGGGTAGCGGCGACCTCCGGTCGTCTTGAACACGGTACCGCCCGTGTGGTCGCGCTGTTACCCGGCATCGGACATGTCGAACGCGCGTTGGCCTTGGTGCGCGGCCGACCGCCGATTGATTCAGCCACGCTCGCTCGCGCCCTCCACTTGCGGGGTGTATTGCGACTGCGTTCGGCGACCGCCGTGCAGACGTTTCGCCCGGAGTCGAGCACGATTCGCGAAGGCGTCGATGATCTGCAAACCGCACTCACCGTAGACTCGACACTTGCCGGCGCCTGGGCATCGCTGTCTTTCGCGCAGTGGGTCGTCGGGCGGTTCGAAGCGAGCGAAGCGGCAGCGACGCGCGCGCTCGAAGCGGATGCCTACCTGGCGGAGGCGCCGGAGGTGATCGGTTGGGCCTGGCGATCGGCGGCGGCGCTTGGTCGTCGGGATGTTGCCGAGCGATGGTGTCGCCGCGGTCAGCAAATGGTGCCAGCCGATTGGCATTTTGTGGAGTGTCGGTTGTCTCTTATGCGACGCGACGCCGCCCGACTTGACGGACGCTTGCCTGATCCGGACCGCGCATGGGAGATAGTCCGGGAGTTGGAACGCATTGACCCGACGGTGAGCGCGCGCGCACTGGGACATCCCTACAGTCCCCACTATCGCCTTATGGTCGTGGCGGCCGTGCTCGCGTCGGCGGGACAACGCGACAGCGCTCGGGCGATGTTGACGCGAACACTTCGTGCGGTGCAGGGTGACGCAGAGCTCAGCGTCGATGTGTTGTTTGACGCCGCATTTCTGCGTCATGTACTCGGTGACCACGAGGCGGCCGAGCGGGATATCGGTGACTACTTGCGCGCGCGACCGGATCTTGCGGCGTATGTCACGCGCGAGGAGCCACTGCGCGCCGTGCGCGAGAGAGGCGCACGGCGTTGAGACTGCTGAGGGCTACAGGAACGGTATCAGCTTGATTTGCTGCGTGTGCTCAGCCGGCTTGGAATCTGCCGAGAGCATGTAGATCGGGCCGTTGCCGATCGCTTGCAGCGTGTCGTCGACCGAATCGGGAAGATGCGCCATGGCCAGCAGTTTGCCATTCGTCGCGAACTCGTCGCGACGGCGTTTCACTTCGGCCAGGTCGCGCATACCCGCGTAGTAAGGTACCACGAATTTGTCGACGGCAGCCAAGGAGAGGAACAGCGCGTCGCAGTCGGCGAGCGTCTTGCTGCCCAGATTGCTGAATCGTACTTGTGGCGTGGTTGACATCGTCAGTATCTGTTCACGCCTCGTGAACGGCGGATCGTCGTCCGTGCGCAACCGAATCACCGTATTCGCAAGGTTGCCAGCGGGATCGTCGACCACCGAATACGGACGCGCTGCGTTCCCGGGGTTGTGCACGAGTGCCGCATTCCGACCGCGAAACGCTTCGGCGGCCTCAGCGAGGGCTCGCAGCATGTTCGCCGTGATGGTGGGCGGTGTG
>JANOKE010000328.1:0-2240 GCA_031419135.1 Gemmatimonadaceae bacterium | reverse complement strand
AGCGTGAGATAGCGGAAGCGCTGCCACGCGGTGGCGCCCTCGATCTCGATGGCTTCCTGGCAGCTCCGCGGGATGTACTGCAGCCCCGCGAGATAGATGATCACGTAGAAGCCAACGTTCTTCCACGTGACCATCACGGCGATCGCCGCCATGGCGACCGACGGATCGGTGAGCCACGGCACCGGTGCGATGCCCGCCTTCGATAGCACGCCGTTGATCAGTCCAACGTCGGTCGCATAGAGCGCATTCCACAGGATCGCGACCACCGCACCGGAGATCACGACGGGAAGAAAAAACGTCGCGCGCCAGAAGGCGCGAAAGATCATCGGCCGGTTGAGCGCCACCGCGAGGCCGAGTGCGCTGATGATCTGCAGCGGCAGGTGTATGCCGAGGAAGATGAACGTGTTTCCCACTGCCTGCCAGAAGCGCGCGTCGCTCGCCAGCAGCTTCACGTTGTCGAGACCGGCGTACGACGGCGCCGTCACGAGATCCCAGTGCATCAACACGAGGGCAAGCGCGAACACGACGGGGTACGCCGCGAACGCGACGAGGAACACCACGTACGGCGCCGACAGCAGCGCGCCCGATCGGGCTTCAGCGCGCATTGATGATCTTCCGCGCCTCGGTGGCGGCTTTCGTCAGCGCCCGCCGCACGGGCGTGACGCCGTAGATCGCCGACGCCTCGTACGCCTCGGAGAGCAGGTCGAAGATCTCCACGATGTCAGGATCGAGGTCGATGTCGCGCGTGCGCTCGACGAGCCTGGCATACTCAGGCAGCGTTGGCGCCCGCGCGAGTGACGCCGCGAAGCGTGCGTCGGTGGCGAGGCCGCGACGATAGGGAAGCTGGCTCGCCACCTCGATCAATAGGCGATCAGCGTCCGGTGATGTCAGATAGGCGACGAACTGCGCGGCGGCATCCACGTGCTTCGTCGTCGAGAAGATCGCGATGCTGCGAAGATCGGCGAAAGTGTAGGCGTCGCCCGGAGGAGTGCCGTCGGCCGACGGTATCGGCGAGACGGCGTATCGCAGTCCCGCCGGCTTCGCGGCGTCGAGCTCACTGAGAAACCATGGCCCGATAATCTTCATGGCTACCGTTCCGTCGATGAACGGATCGCGGCCCAGTGAGAAGTTCGCCTTGGGCAGCAGGCCCTCCGCGAACCCCCGTCGCAACACCTCCACTGCAGCGACCGCGGATGGGTTGTCGAACACGACACTGCCGTTCGTTACGAGAGTTCGTCCGCCGGAGCTCGCGAGGTACAAGGGATAGAAATCGTAGAATCGCTCATACCAGGTCGTCTTGAGCGGCGCCCACATCGCCCATTTGTCGAGCCGACCGTCTCCGTCGGTGTCTCGCGCAAGCTTGTGGAACGCGCCAAGCAGCTCGGTGTGATTCCTCGGCGGGCTAACACCCGCAGCCAACAACAGGTCGATGTTGTACAGCAACATCTGCGGGTTCGTCTTCCACGGAAACGAATAAATGCCCCCGTCCGGAAGACGCAGCGGCGCCATCATCGCTGCCGTCGTTCGCTCCGCCATACGTGCCGCCGTGGGTGCGAGGTTATCCAAACGCACAACGCCGTTCGCGCGCACCAGTCGGGCGAGCAGCGCAGACGACACGTTGGAACTGACGTCTGGCGTGGCGCGCGCGACGATGGCGGCGAGAAGCACCTCTTCCGTCGATCGGCCCGCTGGTAGCGGCTGCACGCGTACCTGGATGTCCGGATGGTCACGGTTCCAGCGGTCGGTGAGCAGATTTGCGAGCTTTACCTCCGGCGGGTTCGCTGCGGGCCAGTACGTCAGCGTGATCGGGCCCGCGCTGCGAATGTCGGTGGTCTCAAGACGACCACCGACGAACTTGAGTGCGACTCGACCGCCATCCGGTCCGGTGAACTCTCGCTGAGTCGGTACATCCTTCAGCGACGCACTGAGTGCGCCCGCCGGCTTGTAGCGCAGATAGCCCACGGCGTCCGCGTTGTGGGTCACGGTCTGCAGGGCCAGTAGCGCCTCGATGGTTGACTCCGCGCCGGAGTTGCGATTCACCTTGTCCTGCGATGGACCATCGATGCCATCGAAGGTGCGACCTGTCTTCTCGTCGTACATCACGACACCGGCGGGATTGGCCCCGAGCAGCCACCCTGCGGTGAGTCCACCCAGCACCGCATAGCGCCGGTCGTTTGTCGCATCGGCCCGTGCGCCAAACCCCGCGGCGCCGGAACCCATGCCGGAGGCGATCTGCGGCA
>JANOKE010000327.1:0-5517 GCA_031419135.1 Gemmatimonadaceae bacterium | reverse complement strand
CAGCTGCAGCCCTGCGCTCTGCCAGCATTCGTTCGACAGCTGGGACTCGAGACACGTATCGAGCGGCGTGAAGTCCTGCAGCACATTCCGGTTCGTGACGACGCGGTTGAGCACCTCCGACAGCGGCGGGAGCGCATCGCTGAGTTTCATGCGCGCCAGCGCCACGTCGAGGGGCAGCGGCAGGCCTGTGGCACCTGTCGACAGTGTCGTGCTCATACGATGCGCACCATGGTGTCTGTCAGTCGCAAAACGTGAACGGTGATCCTGTGCGACGTCCGGGAGGGGAAATTCAAGCAGCGAGCGATTCTAAGCGAACAACCCCGGCAGCACGGCGCAGAACTGCTTCATCTCGTCGGGCGTCCCGACACTCACCCGGCACCAGTCGCTGAACGGTGGAAACGCTCGGCCAACCGCGAACCCCTTGGCGACGAAATACTGCTGCACCGGCTGAATCTCCTTACCCGTATGGAAGAAGACGAAATTAGTTTGCGACGGCGCAACTCTTCGGCCAAGGGTTGCCAGCGAGTTGAGGAGCAGGGTCCGTCCTTCGAGATTTTTCTGCTTGATGAACGTCTGATACTCCACGTCTTGCAGCGACGCGTTGGCCGCCAGCTGTCCAAACACGTTCGGGTCGCCGCTCACATACTGCTGCAGCCGCTTGATGATGTCGGGGCGGGCGACGGCAAAGCCACAGCGCAATCCGGCAAGTCCGTGAATCTTGCTGGCCGTTCGTGAGACAACGACCGACTCGCCCTTGAGCACGAGATCGATCATCGACCGGTGTCCGGGCCGATCCACGAAGTCGATGTATGCTTCGTCGACAACCACCGTCGTGCGCTTGGCGGCGCTGGACACGAAATCACGCAGTGATGTGTCTTCGGTGAGATTGGAGGTGGGATTGTTGGGATTGCAGATGAACACGAGCTTGGTGCCGCTGCCCACCTTCGCGTCCATCGCGTACAGATCGTGATCAAGGTGTTGGGTGAGCGGCACCCGATGGACCCTGGCTTTAAGCGTGTCGCCCCAGCGCGGAAGATCCTCAAATGTGGGCCACGGCGCGACGATCTCCCCGCCTTCCATGTTGTACGCCAACGCCAGTACGCCGAGCACCTCACTGGACCCTTGCGTCACGAGGACGTGATCGGCGGGTACGCCCACGTGCTTCGCAAAAGTGTGTTGGAGTTCCTCATGGATGGGCGGCACATACCAGGCATGCTGCATCCAGCTCCCCATGAGGGCGTCTTTCGCTTTCGGTGACATGCCGAACGGGTTTTCGTTGTACATCAGGCGAATGGGCCCGGCTGCCCGACGCATGGTGGTGACGTCGCGCTCCATTTGTGCGAGCAGGTCGGCGAACGACACATTGCCGCCGAGCACACGCGCCATCTCCGAGGCCGGCAGGAGACCGGGGAGCGCCACGCTCGCGCCGAGTCCGAGTCCGGTGTTACGCAGCCAGTCACGACGGGACAGAACACTCACGGGAGACCTCATGGGGCGGGGGGGTGGGCGACGGTCTCAAAAGGTACTGCGTTTGTCGAGTCGAGGCATCGGGCGCATTTGACCGGCGTTCGCTAACGGGTTTCCCCACTCGCGCGTACCTTCTCTCGTGAACCCGTCTCACCATCAGTCCAGCATTCGAGGAGCGACACGTATGGCTCGCAGATTCTTCCTGGCGATCGCTGCCGCTCTACCGGCGGCGTTCTCCACAGCCGCGGCGCAAACAGCCGACCCCGGTCGCGCGGCCGCGGCCCCACGCGTGGACTACGCGCTGACCAACGTGCGGATTGTCACCGCACCCGGCAGAGTCATTGAACGCGGCACCGTGGTTACGCGCGACGGACGGATCGCCGCTGTGGGGGCGAATATCGCGATTCCCGCCGGTGTCGTGCAGATCGATCTGGCCGGGCACTCCGTGTATCCGGGGTTGATCGACGCCGCGACCAGCATCGGATTGCCAAGTCCCGCGCGCGCCTTGCCTGGAGCGGAGGCCGCCGGTGCCGGAGGAGCTGGCGGTGGCGGTGGTGGACGCGGAGCAGCGGTTCCGCAGGCCGGACGCGGCGTCGCGCTCGGTCGAGGCTCGGCGCCCCCGCCCCCGGTCGTACTCCCTGAACTTGATGCCGACGCCGAGGCGGCGGACATGTTTGCGCCGACGGATGACCAGCTCAAGGCGTTTCGCTCCGCAGGTGTGACCACCGTAGGTCTGGTGTTTGACGGGGGCCTCTTTCCCGGTCGCGTCGGCGCAGCACTGACCGGCACGCGCGACGGGTCGCGACTGTCGTTACGCTCGGCCGTTGGTCAGCAAGTGTCGTTCGGAACGAAGCGAGGCGGGTATCCCGGCACCGGCATTGGCGCGGTGGCGTTCATTCGTCAGTCGTTTCTCGATGCGCAGTACGAGGCACGCGTCGAAAAGGCGTTCAAAGTCGGCACGCCAGGAGCGCGTCCGTCGAACGATCCCTTCCGTCGCAGTCTCATGGCTGCAGCCACCAACGCCACGCCGTCGTGGTTTGTCGCGTCGACCGAGCGCCAAATCATTCGCGTCGCGGAAATCGCCACCGAACTGGAACTCAAGAACCCAGTGGTTGTGGGTTCGCAGGAAGGATGGCGTGTGATCCCGCAGCTCAGGAAAACGGGTGCGACCGCGCTGGTCAGTCTGCGCTTTCCGTCGCCGGATTCAGTCACGGGTCGAGACTATCTCGCCGTTGGGTCCGGCAAGTCCGGTGTCGCACCTCCGTCAACATCGGCAGACACCGCTCAAGTGCGCGGGAACGCGGCGGCGCTGGTGAAGGCCGGTATCCCGGTGGCCTTTGGGTCGTTCGGTGGCGAAAGCGGCACATTCCGCGACCGCATTCGGATGACCATCACCGCGGGCCTGAGCGCTGATGACGCCCTCCGCGCATCGACCGTGACACCCGCCGCGCTGCTCGGCATCACCGCTGCAGTGGGCACGATCGAGATCGGCAAGTTGGCCAATCTTGTGGTCGTGAGCGGAAACGATCTCTTCGCAGCAAACACGCCGATCAAGCACGTGTTCGTCGAAGGCAGACTCTACTAAACCGGGAACTCTCACATGCGATTCTGCACCAAGCTTTCGATCGCCCTGCTGTGCGTGCCCGGCGTGATGGCGGCACAAGACCTCGCGATCCGCAACGCGACACTCATCACCATCGCGAATGGTGATATCCAGGCGGGCACCATCGTGGTGCGCGCTGGCAAGATCACCGCCGTGGGCGCGAACGTGGCCATTCCGGCCGGCATGCGCGTCATCGATGGCACCGGCAAGTTCATCATGCCCGGCATCATCGACGCGCACTCGCACGCCGCGCTCGAAGGCGGCATTAACGAAGGGAGTGAGTCGGTCACGCCGGAAGTGCAGGTGCAGCTCAAAAACGACGATCCGGTGATCTACCGCGCGTTGGCCGGTGGGGTCACGGCAGCGCTGCTGCTGCATGGCAGCGCGAACACCATTGGCGGACAGTCACGCGTGATCAAGATGCGGTGGGGCGCGCCGGTGGACTCGATGTACTTCAAGGGCGCCTTCCGCATTGTGAAGTTTGCGCTGGGTGAAAACGTCACGCGCGCCGGCGCCACAACGCCGGAAGATCAGCGCCGCTTTCCGATGAGCCGCATGGGTGTCGAGTTCACGGTCAACTACTGGTTCCAGAAGGCAAAAGAATACGACGAGGAATGGAAGACCTGGCGCGCATCACTGAAGGCGAATCCGACGGCGATCATGCCACGGCGCGACCTGCGCCTCGAGGCGTTGACCGACATTCTGCACGGCGACCTCAAGGTGCATTCGCATAGCTACCGCGGCGACGAGATTCTTATGCTCATCCGCGTCGCGGAAGAGAACGGGTTCAAGGTGCAAACCTTCCAGCACGTGCTCGAGGGCTACAAGGTCGCCGACGAAATTGCGAAGCACGGCGCGATGGCGTCGACTTTTGCCGACATGTGGGCGTACAAGGCCGAGGCGTGGGACGCGATCCCGTACAACATGGCGCTGATGTCGGAGCGCGGTGTCGTGGTCTCGGTCAACTCCGATTCGGATGAACGCATTCGTCGCCTGTACCAGGAAGCCGGCATCGGGGTGCGCTACGGCAACATGAGTGTGAATGAGGCGCTCAAGATGGTCACGCTGAATCCGGCGAAACAACTTGGCGTCGACAAGATGGTTGGCACGCTGGAGACCGGAAAAGACGGCGACATCGCGGTGTTCTCGGCACATCCGTTTGCACCCGAGGCGATGGTCGAGTACACGATTGTTGACGGCAAGGTGCTCTTCGATCGGGCGGAAGCGAACACACTTCGCAAGCAAGCGACCGCACAGAACCCGGGAGGCACGCGATAATGCGCGTCACACGAACGCATCGAATGGCGCTGGCCATTGGCACCGCAACGGTGCTTGGCACCGCGAGCGTAGTTGCCGCGCAAGCGGCGCCCGGTGAGGAGGGGCCGTTCCTGATCAAGGGCGGGACGGTGGTGAATCCGGGCGGGCAGCGCCTGCCCAACACCGACATCCTTATCCGCAACAACAGGATCGTGGCCATTGGCGCTGGCGCGACGGCGGCGAACGCCAAGGTGATTGACGCGGTCGGAAAGTTCGTCTATCCGGGCATGATTGACGCCAACACGGGGATTGGACTGCAGGAGATCGGCACCTTCCAGCAGATGAACCTGCGGAGTGAGATGGGGCAGTTCAATCCGCACATGAAGGCGCTGGTGGCGCTCAACGTTGAGAGCGAAATCCTTGGCGTGACGCGAATGAACGGCGTGACGTCGGTCGTTACGTCACCAACGGGTGGCGCGATCAGTGGACAAGCAGCGCTGATCAATACCGCCGGATGGACGTGGGAAGATCTCGCGGTAATGAAGTCGGCGGGCATGATGATCAATCCGCCGGGACTGAATGGTGCAGGTGGCGGTCGTGGCGGTCGCGGGGGCGGTGGTGGACGTGGCGGCGGTGGTGGCGGAACTGACGCTGCCGCCGCAGCGAATGCGGTCGCCGAGTTCGATTCGTTCATGACGACGTCCAAGGCGTACCATGCGGGTCGTTCGGCTGGAACTGCGAAGCTCGACCTCATTTACGAGGCCATGCGTCCACTGTTCAAAAAGGAAATCCCGGCGATCATCACGGCGAATGGCGAAACCGGAATTCGCAACGCCATTGCGTTCGGCGAGAAGTGGGACGTGAAGGTGGTGATCTCAGGCGCCAGCGATGCGTGGAAGGTGCGGAAGTTGTTGGCGGAGAAGAACGTCCCGCTCATACTCGGCTCGATCGAGTCGGCACCGGGAGATAGTGTGCCGTACGATGCGATCTACGCCCAGCCGGGCTTGCTGTATGACGCCGGCGTAAAGTTTGCCTTCTCGACGGGCAATGGCACCAACGCACGACATGTCGCGTTTCACGCGGCGCTTGCGGTGGCCTATGGACTGTCAGCCGATGGCGCGCTCAAAGCGCTGACCGTGTGGCCGGCCGAGATTTTTGGTGTGGAGAAGGAGATCGGGACGATCGCGACC
>JANOKE010000326.1:0-4370 GCA_031419135.1 Gemmatimonadaceae bacterium | reverse complement strand
TGATTTCGGCACCACCAACGGTGCGATACCCGTAGAGCGGGAACCCGTCGCGGATATAGCCAACGATACCGGAGTGGCCATCCGCGCCCAACGTGACGTCGAAGCGTTCCGGCACCGAGTGGTAGTGATAGTCGGTATTGGCCGGGTGTCCGCCGTAAATGTCGAGAATCTCATTGGCCGCGGCGTCGTTGCCACGCCCGTCGATCGAGTTGTACATCACGACACCATTCAGCGTCACGCCGATCGCACCCAGTGACACGCAGGTGGGGTTCGGATTGACGGCCGGCGTTGTCGAGAGGGCGAAACTCACCGCGCGTGCTGCCGGTATGCCCGGGTTTCCGTCGATGGCTGCGAGCAACGGATACCTGGACATCGGCCAGTCACCAATCTTTCCATCGACCGGCACATTCGTAGACTGGATGGTCCGTGTTCCGTTGGCGTCCGTCACCGTGATGGTGCCAACGGCTCCGGCCGAAGTGCTCGTTGGCAGGAAGGGTTTGGCCAACAGATTCCATGTGCTGGCCGTCGTGTTGATCCACGTGATCTTTGACTTGTTGCTGCCGCCTGCATTCGGATTGCCGGCAGCGCATGCGAACAACTTGCCGATTGCGGGCGTCGTGGTGGTCAAATCCGCGTCGCCCAGGTGGAGTCTGGTGCAATCGGGTCCGCTGTTGTCAGCGCAACGCAGTGGTGAAATGAAGTACTGCGCCAGCGACGTGGAGTTCGGGACGGTGCCGGTCGTGGTGTCGGACGCGCCGCACCCAAGCAAGATGGAGGCGAGCACTGCCATCGGGGCGAAGGCAAAGACTGTCTTCTGAGTCCCACTACTTTGGTGGATCGTCACTCCAACTCTCCGTGGTAAGCTGCCAGCGAGCCGGGAGTTCGGCGAAGATTGTCCAAACCAATCCGCCACTCCCACTGTCTGACTCCAAGACACCCGACGCTAGAACCTCCCTACTCTCGCCCGCACCATGCGCGACATCCGCTTTGCCTTCCGCATGCTGCTCAAGACACCGTTCGTCACGACGGTAGCCGTCATCTCCCTCGCACTCGGCATCGGCGCCAACGCCGCGATCTACTCGCTCTTCGACCAGATCCTGCTGCGGCCGCTCCCCGTGGCCGCGCCGAGCGAACTGGTGAATCTCAGCATGCCCGGCCCCATCCAGGGCAACGACTCTTGCAACCAGTCTGGCGGCTGCGACGTCATCTTCAGCTATCCGATGTTTCGTGACCTGGAGCGCGAACAAAAGGTGCTGGCCGGCATTGCGGGGTTTCGAATATTCGGCGTGAGCCTTGCAGTCGGTAACGAACCCAGCACCGGACAAGGTGTCTGGGTTACCGGCGGCTATTTCCCGACGCTCGGCATACAGCCCGCAGTCGGTCGACTGTTGGGTCCGAACGATAACGAGCCGGGCGCGGACAACATGGTCACCGTCATCGACTATCGGCTGTGGCGCGAACGATTCGGCAGTCGACCCGACGTGCTCGGGCAAACTCTCCGTGCGAACGGACGCGCGTTCACAATTGTCGGGGTCACACCGGAGGGGTTCGACGGCACGACTCTTGGCGCGCGCCCCGTGCTGTACGTGCCGATGCAGTCGCGCGTTTGGGTGGGGACCTACGAAGGACTCACCAACCGGCGCGACTATTGGGTGTACGTATTCGGTCGACTGAAGCCCGGCGTACCCATCGAGACGGCGAAGGCCGGACTCGATGGCGTCATCGGTCCGATACTCGCCAACGTCGAAGCGCCGCTGCAGCAAGCGATGAGCGCCCCGACAATGGCACGGTTCAAGGCGAAGCAAATGGTCGTCGAGCCGGGAAGCCGAGGACAAAGTTCCATGCAAGGCGAAGCCCGCACGCCGTTGCTGATGCTCTTCGCGATCACCGCCGTGGTGCTGCTGATTGCGTGCGCGAACATCGCCAACCTCTTGCTGGCGCGCGGTGCCGGGCGGGCGACGGAGATGGGGGTGCGACTCGCGCTCGGCGCGTCGAGGCGTCGGTTGATGACGCAGCTGCTCGTCGAGTCGATCGTGCTCGCGTTGCTCGGCGGTGTGGCCAGCATCATTGTCGCGTCGTGGACGCTGCACGGGATCGCGGCGCTGCTGCCGCCGGAGGCGTCGGCCACGCTGCATTTCACGATTCAAACGCCAGTGGTCGCATTTGCCGGCGGACTCGCCCTCGCGACCGGTCTGCTGTTCGGACTCTTTCCGGCGCTCCACTCGACGCGTGCGGATCTGATGAATACGATCCGCGCCGGCGCGGGACAGATCGCCGGTGGTCAGACGGCGGCGCGTTTCCGCGCCGGACTCGCGATCGCCCAGATCGCCCTCGCCACCGCGCTGCTCGTTTCAACGGGACTCTTCCTCCAGAGCCTCGTCAACGTGACACGCGTGGATCTCGGCATCCAGATTGACAACGTTTTCACCTTTTCCATCACACCGATTCGCATCGGGTACGATACGCTGCGTGCAAAGGCACTGTACGCCCGGATCGAACAGGAGCTCGCGGCGCAACCCGGCGTGACCGGTGTGACCAGTTCGATGGTACCACTGCTGTCCGGCGACAGTTGGGGCAATAACGTGCTGGTGCAGGGATTCGCGTGTCTGCCCGACGTGGACTGCAACTCGCGATACAGCGCGGTCGGCGCGAACTACTTCAAGATGCTTGGCGTGTCGCTGCGTGGCGGACGTGACATTCTCGCTTTGGACCAATACGGCAGCACACGCGTGGCCGTAGTGAATCAGGCCTTCGCCGACAAATTCGGCCTTGGCGCCGACGCGGTGGGAAAGTTCATGGGCCGCTCCGGCGATGGCGACTCGCTTAACATCCAGATCGTCGGCCTCGCGCCGAACATCAAGTACAACGATGTGAAGCGCGAGCCGCAGCCGGTGTTCTACCTGCCCTGGATGCAGCAGGGCATCGTCGGCCAGATGTACTTTTACGCGCACTCAAGCCTTCCGAGCGAACAACTGCTCGCCGGTATCCCGGTCCTCATGAAGCGCATTGATCCCGCCGTGCCGGTGGAGGATCTCAAGACGATGACGCAACAGTTGCGCGAGAACGTCTTCCTCGACCGCATGATCTCGATCCTTTCGGCCGCGTTCGCGCTGCTCGCGACGCTGCTCGCGGCGGTCGGTCTGTACGGCGTGCTCGCCTACTCTGTCTCGCAGCGCACGCGCGAAATCGGTGTGCGCATGGCGCTCGGCGCCAGCAGTAGTGCGGTGCAGCGCATGGTGCTTCGCCAGATGGGCGTGATGATCGGGATTGGCGCGAGCATTGGCGCGCTGGTGGCGCTCGGACTCGGTCGCGCGGCGCAGTCGATGTTGTACGGTCTCGAGGGGCACGACCCCGCGGTCTTCGCGCTCGCCGTGGTGCTGCTGTCAGCGGTGGCGTTCGCGGCCGGCTGGCAGCCGGCGCGGCGCGCGAGCCGAACGGAGCCAATGCGGGCGCTGCGTTACGACTGAGGGGGCGGATGCAAGCAGATCCCATCGCTGAGGAGACCCTGTTCAACATCGGGATGGCGTTCTCCAGGAAATCGCAAAACTGTGATTTTCCGGATACTTCAATCGCGCAGATACGCCTCGAGCGCCGCTGTCAATTCGTCCATCACCAATTGCGGAACCACACCTTCTGTTCGCAACAATCGTCCATTCGCGACCTGACGAATTCCCGGTGTGATGGCGAAGCTGCGTTTGAGCTTACCGATTGCCGGCACGGCGACGCGCAATGGCCAGATGGCAGGCGCGCGTGAGGAGAGTGGGACCACCACCACCGACGCGAGCGCGCTATTCGACCCCGTGTTCGACACGATCACCGCGGGTCGCGTTTTCCCGAGTTCGGGCGGATGTGCGTCTTCGAGGTTGACCCAGATCACGGTGCCGCGCCTCACGTTTTTCGCCGCTTGGTCGGCACCGCCAGTGGCGCCTCTGCCCACTGCTCCAGCTCGTCGCGCTCGTCGGGATTGGCGATCAGGAAGGCTTCATAGTCCCGGGCGGCGATGGCAAGACGTCGGCGTCGCACGTCTCCCTCCAATGCCTCGCGGACGTACGCCGCGAGCGTTTGTTGTCGGGGCTTGACCGCGTGAATGTCCCTGAGTAGCGCCCCTTCCAGCTTTACGGTAGTTGCCGTCATACGAAAAGAGTAGTTTCCGGAGTGGTCACAGGCAACACCGTGCCGATTTCGGCACCTCTGCGTGGTGAGGGTCCGGCGCGTGGGGCGGTGTAGTCCCATCGAGCGATTGTGGTCGCTGTTTGGGAGGAATCATTCTTCGGAGTGTTCACCCGCTCCACCGAACCGAATCCTTCTCGAGGTCACCAAATGACGCCCGCGACTCTGCTTGCGAATAATGGTCCGAAGTGGCTGCACTG
>JANOKE010000325.1:0-1919 GCA_031419135.1 Gemmatimonadaceae bacterium | reverse complement strand
CGAGGAGAATCGCAAGCTTGGTCTCGGGCACTTCATGACACGCGAGGAACTGGACAAGAGTCGGAATTTGAAGATGGGCGACCTGTTGTCGATGGTGCCAGGCTCGGGCGTCGTGCGAGGGCGCAGCAGCGGCGCGTGGGTGATGTCGAAACGGTTTGTGGTGCCGCTGAGCGGCGCGGCGTCAGGGTCGATCTACGAGCCGGACAGTGCGGAGAGAATGCGGGGCATGGTGGCCGGGTGCTATGCCCAGGTGTGGCTGGACAATCGCCTCGTGAATAGCGGCCTGCCGACCGAACCGTTTGACGTCAACAGCATCGCGCCGGATCAAATCGAAGCGGTCGAGTGGTATGCCAGTGCCGCGCAGACTCCGTCACGGTATGCGAAACTGAATTCGAACTGCGGCGTGCTGGTGATCCACACGCGACGGTTCGATCCGCGCGACTGACGCCTACGCGACCAGCGTCAGTTCCCGCTTCACCGCGTGCGAGGTTCCCAGCGCTACGTACTCCGGAACCAGTTCACCGATGCGGCGGCGCAACTGCTCGTCCGACTCGCGTTTCTGTGCGGCCGCCACCAGGGCATCCACGCTGTTGAGCAGCCCCGCATTGGGTGTGCCGATCAGCGCGCACAAGACCTTCTCGTGCGCCGTCGGTTTCATGTGCTCATCATCCAGGGCCAACTCCTCGAACAACTTCTCCCCCGGCCGGATTCCCGAGAATTTGATCTCGATATCGACGCCCAGACGAAGACCTGACAACCGGATGAGATCACTGGCCAGATCCACAATCCTGACCGGTTCTCCCATTTCCAGTACCAGCACTTCACCCCCCTTCCCCAGCACCGCCGCCTGCAGCACCAATTGCACGGCTTCGGGGATGGTCATGAAGTACCGAGTCATTTCCGGATGCGTGATCATCACCGGACCGCCAGCGCGGATCTGACGCAGGAACATCGGCACCACACTCCCTCGACTGCCCAGCACGTTGCCGAAACGCACACAGACATAGTTGAGTCCCGAACTCTGTGCTGAACGCTGCACAATGAGTTCCGCAATGCGTTTGGTCGCGCCCATGATGCTGCTCGGGTTCACCGCCTTATCACTGGAAATGAGTACGAAGTGCGGCACCGAGTGACGAGCGGCCGTTTCGACCATCACGCGCGTGCCCTTCACATTGTTCGTAATGGCCTCAACCAGATTCTCTTCCATCAATGGCACATGCTTGTGCGCGGCGGCATGGAACACGGCGTGCGGTTTGTATTGCGCGATCACGGAATCGATACGCGCTTCGTCGCGTACGTCGGCGATGATGGTCGCCAGTGGTACCCCGGGAAAGCGCGAGACCAGTTCGTGGTGAATATCATAGATGGAATTCTCGCCGTGGCCGAGCAAGACCAGTCGTGCCGGAGTTTGTCGTGCAATCTGCCGACACAGTTCACCACCAATGGAACCGCCGGCACCGGTAATGAGCACGGTGTGCCCTTCGGTGATTCGCCGTACGGCGTGGAGGTCCGTCTGCACCGGCGCGCGCCGCAGCAAATCCTGAATCTCGACCGGACGCAACTGATTGACCCCGACGCGACCGGATAGCACCTCAGCCAGGCCGGGAACCGTCCGTGCTTCCGCTCCGGCATCGGCGCAGACGCGCACGATTTCGCGAACCATTGGGCCTCTCGCGTCTTCCATCGCCAGAATCACATGACGCACATCGTCGCGTTGCAGTCGCTCGGCGAGCGACGAGATCGGTCCGAACACCGGCAGGCCGGCCACGCGATGGTCACGCAGATCGGCCGCATCATCAAGGAATCCAACAGGCTGGAAACCGAGATGCGGCTGTTCAATCATTTCGCGCGCTGTCGATCGACCCGTGTTGCCCGCGCCCAGAATCAGCACGCGCTTTCCCTTGCGACGCGGGCGGGAG
>JANOKE010000324.1:0-1189 GCA_031419135.1 Gemmatimonadaceae bacterium | reverse complement strand
CCTAAGCATCGAGCGCGAACGCGTCGCACGATTCCGACAAGCCAGCGGTCAGGTGATCGAGCGGTGGGTTGGCGTGGCGATGCTGCACGTCGGAACTCTCGCCACCGCCGATGATGTCGTCTTTGGCGAACCCAACGATCTCGTGCTACTTGGCTCGCGCACGCTCGAAGGACTCAACGTGATGATCGATCCCGTCTCCAAACAACTCGTCGACGCCGGACCCGCACCGGCCGCTGCCGCGTAGCGCGCGTCGGGGTAAGAGCACGGGCGCAGCCTAAGGCATCAATCATCGAGGCGTTCAACCGCGACACCCTCCGCTGGCTCGATCCGAGGGAGCTGAAGGCCGTGCGTGCATTGACTAGGCTGACTAGTCTGACTAGAATTCTGGAATGAAGAAGAAAACCTATTCGCTGTACGAGGCGAAGGCGCACCTATCGGCAATCGTGCGACAGGTGCGAGAAGGTGCCTCCGTAATCGTAACCGTTCACGGCGAACCGGCGGTGGAGATTCGACCGGTCGACAGGGTGCCGAATCAAGAACTGATGACGCCCGACGAGCGGCAAGAAGCGCGGTACCTTGAGATGGTGGCGAACGGTACGCTCATCCCGGCAAAGAATCCCAAAGCACGCATCAAACCTGGGAAGCATGCTCCCGGCGGACTGCAGCGGTTTCTCGATGACCGGAACGAATGAGCGCGGCGTACGTTGATACATCGTTCCTGGTGGCGATCGCGTTGGACGAGCGTAATGCGACGGAATTGGCACGGCGCTTGACCGCATTCGAGCGTGTTTCGGCCTCACCACTGCTTGATGCCGAACTCAGATCGACGCTTCGGCGCGAATCACGACCCGTTGACGATGCGCTGACGCAGCGTGTGATGTGGATCGTTCCGGACCGTTCGCTCTCAGTGGAGATTGACCAGGTTTTGGACGCGGGCTACGTGCGCGGCGCCGATTGCCTTCACCTCGCGTCAGCGCTTTACTATTGCGCCGAGCCGAGCGCACTCACGTTCCTCACCCTCGACTCTCGTCAGCGCGCTGTTGCGAAGTCGCTCGGCTTCAAGACCTGATGCAGCCTCCTCACATTGAGGACGGCATGGTTCGGCCGAACGTTGTGTGCGATCATGAACAACCATACGATGGCTCTTCGTGGAATCGTGTGGGTAAAACGCGTGCATCAAAGGCAGGCA
>JANOKE010000323.1:0-4725 GCA_031419135.1 Gemmatimonadaceae bacterium | reverse complement strand
GGTCAATCGGCCAGCACGCCCCGTGGCGAGCCGGCGCCACTCATGCGCAGTACCGACGCGGCAAACGGCATGGTGGTGTCGGCCAGTGCCATCGCCAGCGAGGCTGGTGCACAGGTGTTGGCCAATGGCGGGAATGCGGTTGACGCCGCCATCGCCACCGGATTCGCGCTCGCCGTTACCTACCCCACGGCCGGCAACATTGGCGGTGGCGGTTTCATGGTCATTCGCCAGCCCGATGGACGCGCGACTACGATTGACTTCCGCGAGAAGGCCCCCATGGCCGCCACACCGGAAATGTTCACCGACTCAAGCGGTGCGTACTCGGCCACCAAGCATCATCGCAGCCATCTGGCGGTTGGCGTGCCGGGAACCGTGGCCGGATTCGCCATGGCGCACAAAAAGTACGGCGCGGCACCGTGGAAGCAGTTGGTAAATCCCGCCGCGAAGCTCGCCGCTGACGGCTTTCCCGTTCCAACCGGCCTCGCCGCATCGCTTGCTGGTGCCGTGTCGCGCCTGAAGGAATATCCTGCCACCGTGGCCGCCTACTCCAGAAACGGCACGGCGTACGTCGCGGGTGAACGCATGAAGCTGCCCGATCTGGCGCGCACACTCACGCGCATTCGCGATCAGGGTCGCGATGGATTCTACAAAGGTGCAACCGCGCGCTTAATTGCCGAAGAAATGAAACGCGGTGGTGGCATCATCACCGAAAAGGATCTCGCGGCGTACGAGGCCAGGGAACGCGCCGCCGTGAAGGGCTCATTCAAGGGCTATGAGGTACTCTCCATGCCGCCGCCGAGTTCCGGAGGCGTGGCCATGATCGAGATGCTCAATATTCTTGAAGGGTTTGACCTGAAGGCGGCGGGGCACAACTCGCCACGCTACATCCACCTGTTGGCCGAAAGCATGCGCCGCGCTTTTCTCGATCGCGCGCGATACATCGGCGATCCGGACTTTGTGAAAGTGCCGGTCGAAAAGCTCACGTCCAAGGGCTATGCCAACGAGTTGCGACAAACCATCCAGTCGGACAAGGCATCGCCCTCGCAACCGGCGCAGATTGCTGAAAGCGGTGAGAGTCTCGAAACCACACACTATTCGGTAGTGGACAAGAACGGCATGGCCGTGTCGGTGACGTACACGTTGGAAGCGGGCTATGGATTGGGCGCCGTCGTTGCCGGCGCCGGATTTTTGCTCAACAACGAGATGGGCGATTTCAATGGCAAGCCAGACCTTACCGACAGCACGGGCTTGGTGGGCACACCGGCGAACATCGCGCGTCCCGGCAAGCGAATGCTCTCCAGCATGACGCCAGCCATCATCGCCAAAGACGGGAAACTGGTTGCGGTCATCGGCAGCCCCGGAGGCCGCACCATCATCAATACGGTGCTGCAGGTGGCGCTCAACGTGATGGCGTTCGATATGCCGATTCAGGCGGCGGTCAATGCCGCGCGCATGCACCACCAATGGCTACCAAACCGCATCACCATTGAACGCGATGGCGTGCCTGCATCAACGGTGAGTGCGCTCGAGAAGATGGGACATAAGGTGCAGATTGGCGGACAGCAGGGCACGGCGCATTCGATCATGATCGATACACGGAACGGGCATCGCACCGGCGCTCCTGATCCGCGTGACCGCGATGCTGGAGCAGTCGGCCACTGAACGACGTATCCGGCAGCCGATCCGCCACTCCGTTCGCCTTTCGTACTGCGTCACCCGACGGCTCTGCACGACTGGGCTGGTTCACAACGCCGCACGGTGTCGTGGAGACACCGGCGTTTATGCCGGTGGGCACACACGCCGCCATTCGCGGACTCACCATGTCCGACGTGGCGGCGGTGGGAGCGCGGATGGTGCTGAGCAACGCGTACCATCTGTATTTGCGTCCCGGCGATGCGATGGTGCGCGCGCTGGGCGGACTGCACGCGTTCGCGCGTTGGCCCGGCCCCATGCTCACCGATTCGGGCGGCTATCAGGTGTTCTCCCTGGCGCGCTATCGTACGGTCAGTGAAGACGGAGTCATGTTTCGCAGCAAGCTCGATGGCTCACTCCACGCCTACACCCCCGAGCGCGTGATGCAGATCGAGCGCAATCTCGGCGCCGATGTGATCATGCAGCTCGATGAGTTGATTGCCGCCGGAGCTGACGAATCGGACTCGCGCGCCGCGATGGAGCGCAGTGTGCGATGGCTGGCGCGCTGTCGCGCCGAGTTTGAACGACTGGAACGCGAAGGACGCGCGCCGTTGGACCAGATTCCTTTGCCGCACGGCACTCCGCCGTTCGCACCATCCAGCGACGACAACGAATGTCAGCCGCCAGCGCAGTCGTTGTTCCCCATTGTGCAGGGTGGGGTGAACGCCAAGCTGCGACGCGCATCGATTCGCGGTATTCTCAGCAGCGGCTCGTGGGATGGCATCGCAATTGGTGGACTCTCGGTGGGCGAGTCGAAGTCCGATCTACTGGCCACCTTGGACGTCTGCAACCCGGAACTGCCACGCGATCGGCCCCGCTATCTGATGGGGGTTGGATTTCCCGACGATTTGATCGAAGCGGTACGCCGCGGCATGGACCTGTTCGACTGCGTGGCACCCACACGCGTTGGCCGACACGGCACCGCGTTCACGCGCGACGGCACGGTACAGATCACCAAGAGCAGCTATCGCACCGATCAACGTCCGCTGGACGAATCGTGTGCGTGCCCCGCCTGTACCGACTACGATCGCGCGTACCTGCGCCACCTGTTTGCGGCCGACGAGCCGCTCGGGCCGCGACTGCTCGCGTTGCACAATCTGGCGTTCCTGTTGCAGATCATGCATGATGCGCGAGCGGCGTTGGCAACAGGGACGTTTGGGGGGTGGAGCACGGAGTGGCTGGGCCGGTATCGCGAGCGGACGTCGCGACCGTGACACGCCAGGTCTATCGCAATCCGAGTGGCGTAGACGTGAGTCCGCGCGGCCTTGCGCGGTGGACCCTCGAGCGCGTTCGTCGCGGACTCCCGCGCCCGCCGGTCGATCGGTTGCATGGGGTGATACCGGAAGTCGATTACCTGCGCGCCAATCGGAGTGACTCCACGGTGACCTGGATCGGACACGCGTCGCTGCTGGTGCAGCTGGGCGGGTGCAACATCCTCGTTGATCCGGTTTTCAGCGATCGCGTGTCACCGGTACCATTCACCGGACCCAGGCGCCATCAGCCGCCGGGACTGTCCCTGGCGCAACTGCCGCACATTGATGTCGTGGCGATCTCGCACAATCACTACGACCATCTCGACCGACCCTCAGTGCGCGCGCTGCAGCGACAAGCGGGTGGACCACCCACATTCCTCGTGCCGCATGGGGTTGATGCGTGGTTTGCGCGCAATGTTCCTGGCGTTCGCGCCACCGGTAGCGATCGCACCGTGCACGGCCTCGAATGGCACGACATGTTTCCGGTCGCAACACCAACGGGTGATGTGCAGTTTCATTTCCTGCCCGTGCAGCACTGGAGCAGTCGGTCGGGGCTGCATCGCAACGACACGCCGTGGGGCAGTTGGGCGATGATTCATCCCACGGTGCGCTTTTGGTATTCGGGCGATCTGGGCTACTCCGACGACCCGTTGCGCATTGGCCAACAATTTGGCGGGTTCGATTTCGCGGCCATCGGGATTGGCGCGTATGAGCCGCGGTGGTTTATGCGCCCGCAGCACGTCAATCCCGATGAGGCCGTGCAGGTGATGCTGGACGTAGGCGCGACCACCGCGATCGGCGTGCACTGGGGCACATTTCCCCTTGCCGACGAATCCCTCGATCAGCCACCGAAAGATCTGGCGGCTGCGGTCGCGGCGCGTGGATTGGCGCCGGACCGTTTTTCGGTGCTGCGGCACGGCGAAACGCGCCGATTGGCGCGCCGCAGCACCGCCAACGACGTCCCTATCGCCGTCCGCCCACCAACCGCAAAATCGCCGTGAACATGTTCAGCAAATCCAGATAGATCTGGACCGCCGCGATCACGTAGTCGTCTGGACCGTACCGATTGCGCAAGCGCCACGTGTCGTACACCAACATGCCGCTGAACACGAGAACCGTAGCCGCCGCGATCCACAACGACGCCGACTGGTTCTGGAAAAACAGGTTGAGCAACGACGTCCCGATAAGCACCCAAAGGCCCACGACAAAGAAGCTGCCCCACGCCGAAAAATCACGACGTGACACAAACGCGTAGGCCGTCAGCACCGCGAACGTACTCAGCGTCAGCACCGCCGCCTGTCCCGACACGCCTGGCTGTCGCTGTTCCATCGTGTACACCAGCGGCGCGATCCAGACGCCCTGGATGAGTGTGAACAACAGTGTCAGACTGATATTCAGCGGATACTGCCCACGGAAATACTGTGCGCCCATCAGCGGCGCGAGCGCGGCAAAAAACGTAAGGAACGGATGCCGTGCCACAAGTTGCATGATCGATGGCTGTGACATCGTCCACGCACAGGCCGCCACTGTCAGCAGCACACCAACCAGCACCAGCGAATATGTGCGGCGCACCAAAATCGCACGGTCTGCACCGGTGCGTTCCGGTGCCAGCGTCGCGCCATAGGAAATGCCCATCGTGTCCTCCGTTCGAGTCGAAGTGGATACCCGGAAGATACTCAACGCGTCACGCCCTTGTCGGTTCGAGGGGCTGGAGGGGTGAGGGGTGAGCACGTAAAGGGGTGAGCGTTGGAGGGTGAGCAAGTACAGGGGTGAGCGTTGG
>JANOKE010000322.1:0-1789 GCA_031419135.1 Gemmatimonadaceae bacterium | reverse complement strand
GGCGCTCGCCGCCGATCCGCACTATCTGGGCGGCACCGTCGGCATCCTCGCGGTGCTGCATACGTGGACGCGCGCGCTCGTGTACCATCCGCATGTGCATTGCCTGGTGCCGGGCGGTGCGCTGGCGCCCGATGGCGTGACGTGGCGCCGAGCACGCGGCAACTACTTGGTGCCGGTACGCGCGCTCTCGGTGGGATTTCGCGCGCGCTTTCTCGCGCGCTGGCGGCGGGTCCTGCCCGATGTCGCGGTCCCGCCCGCCGTGTGGAAGAAACCCTGGGTGGTGTATGCCAAGCCCACCGTGCAGGGCGAAGGCCTCGTGCTGCGCTATCTCGCGCGTTACGTGCATCGCGTCGCGATCACCGATGCGCGCATCGTGCGGGTCGATGCGGCGACAGTGACGTTCCGGTATCAGGATGCCACGGCCCGGGCGTGGCGCACGATGACGCTCCCGGGTGAGGAGTTTCTGCGTCGGTTCCTGCAGCACGTGCTGCCACGTGGTTTTCACAAAGTGCGCTACTACGGCTTCTGGCGCCCGCGCGCGGCCGCGACGCGGGCGTCCCTGCAGCAGCAGCTGGCACCCGTGCGCCTCGCCGCTCCGCCCCCACCGGCACCGGTTCCCTCGGGTGCCCAGCCCGCGCCGGTGTGCACGCAGTGTGGGCAGGGGCACGTCTACCGCACGCGGCGACTCGTCCGCACGCGCGACGTCACGGCGAGAGCGCCACCGCCATGACCACCGCCCTGACCCGGGTCGTTGCGTACCGACCCGCAGTGGATGGGGCCACGCTCCCACCACGCGCACCGCTCTCCCGGATGCGTCGACGCGTCGTGCGCGCCTGCCGCGTTACGCACCGCAGACCGGTCGCAAGGGCGCGGCGCGACACCATGCACCGGTCGAAACGTCGGTCGACCCCGAACTGCCGACATCGGAACCGTTCGCCACGCTCCATGGCGGCGAGCTCGCGCGCGCTGCAAACTCCATAGTGTGACCGCCGCGGTTCAGTTCAACGGAGGTTTGGCGTCGGCTTCGCGACGCAAAACCTCTGATTTGTTCGGCATACAAACCCATGATTTCGCATGGGCGATGTTGTGCCAGTGAGACGGCGCTCAGAGGTCTTTTGGTACGCCTGCGGGCCAATCGCCAATGCATTCACGCCCGAGTGCACGTAGATTCCGGTGTCCCCTCATCCAGAGGTCATGTATGGCCGTCGAACTGACTGCAGTATATCGAGAGGTGCCCGAGGGGTTCATCGCGTTTGTCGAAGAGCTGCCCGGCGCCAACACGCAGGGCACGACGCTTGAAGAGGCGCGGGCCAATTTGCGCGAGGCGGTGGTGCTCGTAATGGAGGCCAATCGCGCGATGGCCGCAGAAGATCTCGCCGGCGCCGCCGTTATTCGCGAACCCCTCCGCCTGAGCGCGTGAAGCGCATTGCCCTCGTGCGCCATGTCGAGGCGCACGGCTGCGTGCTGCTCCGGGAAGGCGGGAACCACTCAGTCTTCGTCAATCGCAGCGCGCGGCGTACCTCCGTTATTCCACGGCATCGCGAAGTGAATGACTATCTGGCGCGGAAGATCTGCCGTGATCTGGAGATTCCGGAGCCGTGATGCCGAACAGCGCGTTGCAACTGACAAGCGATGTCGGACTGCTCGCTTCGCTCGCTTGGTTTCACTCGCTTGCAGTTGAACGCTAAACGTTAAGCGCAGAAGGAGTCCCATCGGGCCGGAAGCCGCCGTCGGTGACGAGGAGGTGCAGGTGCGGATGCCAGTTCGCAGGCGAGCCGTGCGCTTGTCG
>JANOKE010000321.1:0-1912 GCA_031419135.1 Gemmatimonadaceae bacterium | reverse complement strand
TGACGGCCGTTAAACGTGCGCAGGTGGCGAACAGTCGACTCGGCGGCCTGGGCGTACACGCGTATATCGAGCGTGACCAGTGATTCAAACAGGCGGCCAAACATCGAACCGTCACGGTGCGTCGCAGAAAAAGGTCCCGTGAGATCGGCCACGCGCCAAGGCGTCGTGCCACCAAGCAGCGAACGCTCGGTGATGCCCAGTAGTCGTGCCGCCAACGCAGGATCGGCCATCTGATGCTTTGGCGACTGCATCAGCGGCGAAATTGGATTGCGCGTAGGAAGCCATGCCGGAACCGGTTCGACAATCCACAATCGTTCGAGAATCTCGCGATACTGAATGGTGGTGGTCTTCGCGGGCTTCTCATTTTCTCCGCCGGTAGCCGCATCGCGGATGGTCTCCAATGAGGCGGTGGTGGACGTGGCCGCCGCGTATGCGTTCATCCAGCGATGCAACACGTGCGGGCGACGCACCGGCCGACCGAGTTCGGGAAAGTCGCGATCGACGATGTGCTTCAGATACCCATCGAGCTGTGCACGCAATGCGCGACCCTGATGCGCCCGCAGTCCCGGAAATCCCGATGCCATCACCTCGCGCGCATAGTCGGCCAGTGTTACGCGCGATCTCCCATTGAGGGCTGGTCGATCGCCCTGAAGCAGGCTTCCCAGGCTTACCATCGGCGTACCAACACCGCGTTCCCTCAGCGTCATGGGTCGCATGCGAACCGACACAATTCGACCAGCGCCTGAATGGGTTGGCGGCTGGTCGGGAGTTGCTGAGCCCGTAAGCAGATACTGCCCGGCCGTGTTGTCGGTATCGACTGCCCGCCTGATCACATCCCAGATCTCCGGGAGACGCTGCCACTCATCAATGAGCGTCGGCCTGAGCCGAACGAGCGCCAACGCGGGATCGGCGGCAACAATCTCCCGTTGCTCGCGGTCATCCAATCGGATCACGGAGCGCGCACGTTGCTCGGCAGACAGGGTCTTCCCCACCCACTTCGGCCCCTCAATCAGGATTGCCGGCAGTGACAGGAGGAGTTCGTCGAGCTCTGCGTCCACGACTCGAAGCTGGTAGGTTCTCATGAGCTGCGGTCTGTCAAACACACATCGGATGCGTTCACACCTGACTCCGGACAGTACCGGATTCAGTTCCTAAACGCTACCATTTTAACAGCGAATAGTGTACCATTTTACCGCATAATACGCGACCGTCCTCGCGCTAAGAAGGCTCCACCATTAACACGTGGTACACTACCATATTATCTCTCATTACACTACCATTATAACATATTGAATGATCGCCTTATCGCGAAACGAACAACTGCTTCGGAATCATCACGTGCACGCCCATCGTGCCGTCAACAAGCTGCGTAATGCGCACATCGCAGGCCGTGCTCACCAGCATGTACGCATCCTCGCGCGTCATCCCCTTCACATCAGCCAGCAACGCAATCGCCTCCCGCACCGCCACCTTGGCGGCAACGGTGAGACTGGTGTCGGTTCCCATCGCAATCCAGTGCGTGGCTGTCTCACCGCGCGGCCACGTGAGCTTCATGTCCTTGCGCACGATGAACTGAAAGCGTCCGCGAAGTGCCGTCTCAAGCGCGGTGATGTCCACTTCGCCGTCACCCTGCGCGGCATGACCATCGCCTGCCTGAAATAGCGCACCGCGCACATGCACCGGGATGTAGAGAATGGTGCCCGCGACAAGCTCCTTGTTGTCGAGATTGCCCGCGTGGATGTCCGGTGGTGCACTGTTCACGCGCCCGCGCGCCGGTGGCGGTGCCACACCCATGCTGCCAAAAAACGGACGCAGCGGTATCTCGATCCCGAGTGAATCCGAGAAGTGCCCTATCATGCGCTTGGCATCGAGCGGCACGATGCGGCTCTTTGACACGCCCGGAAACGCTTCC
>JANOKE010000320.1:0-3398 GCA_031419135.1 Gemmatimonadaceae bacterium | reverse complement strand
GCGAATTCTCCCGTCCGGAGCCGACATGGCGTCGCCGCCAAGGCGCTGGAGACGGCGAACCGCTCCGGGCCCCGGGAAGCCCTGCTGTGATCCACCAATATTCCGGCAGAGCTTGGAATAATAGCGACGATTCTCACCATCGCGCCAGTGGGCCATTTCGGATTGGGCGCCCAATGCCGATGCTTAGGGATGCCGCAGACTCATTTCACGTCACCCTTCGCACGACGCAATGCCCTCGCACCCGGCTGCCACGGTTTCGCGGAATTCCGCGCTGGTCTACCCGAGAACCAGACAGGTGGACCAACTGGACGTGTATCACGGAGTACCGGTGGCCGATCCGTATCGGTGGCTCGAGGATGATACGTCGGGCGACATCGAGGCCTGGGTAACGGCGCAGAACGCCGTCACCTCGCGGTATCTCGACCGAATCCCCTATCGGCATGCCCTGAGGGCCCGGCTGACCGAACTGGCAAACTATCGCCGCATCTCCGCGCCCGACGTGCGACGCCAATGGCGTCTGTTCAGCCGGAACGACGGACTGCAAAACCAGCCCGTGTATTTTCTGCAGGCCGGAGAAACTGGTGAGCCGCAGCTGCTGCTCGACCCCAACACGCTGTCCGCCGATGGCACCACCCGTGTCGCCAGCTTCACGTTTGACGGGGCCGGGACCCGCATCGCGTACATGATCAGCCAGTCTGGTTCCGATTGGCAGCAAATCCGCGTTTTGAATCTTGCCACGCGACTCGCACTGGCCGATCGAATCGACTGGGTGAAGGTCTCGTCCATCGCCTGGTTTGGCGATGGGTTTTTTTACAGCCGGTATCCAGGTCCCAGCGACGCGGCAACGGCGTACTCGTCGAAGAACGAAGATCATCAGGTGTTTTTTCACGTGATCGGCACGCCGCAGTCGGACGACCGGCTGGTGTATCGCGACGCCGCTCACCCGCAACGCTTTCATCAGGTCACCACCACGGAGGACGAGCGCTTTGCGGTGCTCACGGTGAGCGATCGTGGGAACGGCAAGGACGGCAATGCCGTGGCCGTGATGGATCTGCGCCAACCGGGCAGTACGTTTGTTCCCGTGTGGACCGACTTCGATGACGAGATGCACGTTATTGACAACATGGGAGACGCACTGTTGGTGCTCACGAACCGCCGTGCACCAAACCGCCGCGTCGTCCTGATTGATCCGGCATCACCCCACGACGCGAACTGGAAGACGATCGTCGCCGAGGGCGTCGATCCCATCGACAGCGTGACGGTCGCCGGTGGTCGGATTTTCGTGATCTCGCTCCATGACGTCACGTCGCGCGTCGCGGTGCATGCGATTGACGGATCGCTGGAGCGCAAGATCGCGCTACCCAGTGTCGGTACCGCCGTGGGGTTTCAGGGCGAGCGAGACACGACGACGGTCTACTATACGTTCACGTCGTTCACTGCTCCGGCCACCGTTTATCGCTACGACATTGCGAGTGGACAGAGTGTGCAGACGCATCCCGTGACGTTGCCGTTTGACCCGTCGCGATTCGAGACCCGTCAGGTTTTTGTCACCAGCAAGGATGGCACGCGCGTTCCGGCGTTCATCGTGGCCAGGAAGGGATTGGTGCTGGACGGCAACAACCCGACGCTCCTCTATGGCTATGGCGGATTCAACGTCTCCCTGCCCCCGGCATTCAGCGCACTGCGGGTGGCGTTTCTCGAACAGGGCGGCGTGTACGTGCAGGCGAACTTGCGCGGTGGAGGTGAATACGGCGAGGACTGGCATCGCGCGGGCATGAAGACCCGGAAGCAAAACGTCTTCGACGACGGGATCGCCGTCGCGGAGTGGCTGATCGCGCACCAGTACACGCGGTCGCAGCGACTGGCAATTCAGGGCGCGTCGAACGGCGGATTACTGGTAGGTGCCATCATGACGCAGCGCCCGGAGTTGGCACGCGTAGCGCTCCCGTCGGTGGGTGTTCTGGATATGCTCCGCTTTCACCAGTTCACCATTGGCTGGAATTGGATCGCCGACTACGGCTCGAGCGACGACCCCGACGAATGCCGCTATCTCGCGGCCTACTCGCCACTGCACAACCTGCGCGACGGCGTGGACTATCCCGCCACGCTGCTCACCACAGGGGATCACGACGATCGCGTCGTCCCGGCGCACTCGTTCAAGTTCGCGGCGAGGCTGCAGGAGGCCCACGGTGGCCACAGTCCGGTTCTCATTCGCATCGAAACGCAGTCGGGACACGGCAGTTCCTCGCTCGCCAAGAATATTGCCGAAACCGCCGATGTCTACGCGTTCCTGTTCCACAATCTCGGTGTCACACCGACGTTTGCCGGCTGACGGCGCGCATCAGCGCTGAATGAGGCGTCGCAGCAGTACGATTTGCCCTGCGTGGTAAACGCCGTGCTCCACCACACCGTGGAGCATCTCGGCCCCAGTGTACGGCTGATCAATCACGAGGTCATCGAGTGACGCGGCCGGGCGCGACCTGACCTCGGTCGCCAGCGACTCGTACGCGACGATCGCACGCTGCTGCGCCGCCGTCCACGCTTCGACACCACCTGTCGCGTCCGGTAACGGGAAGTCCTCCACGTCGCTCGGCGTTAGCCACGGCGTGCCGCACAGACGCGCCTGTGCGATCTCGGCCCAGGCCGCGATGTGCAGCGTCAGCTCCCACACCGAGTGCGCGTGGTGAATCGGGTGCGACGCGGCCTGCGGTGCCGTAAGGTCGCCCAACGCTTCGCACACACTGGGCCCATGCCACATGGGCCCGCGAATGGTGCGCTTCAATCGATTGGCGATCTGCCTGGGGACGCTCACGAACACACCCTATTTCCCCTTCGGCACCGGGAACGGTCTGGGCGGCGGTAGATCATCGGCGAAGCGCCACGGCGCTGCCCCCTCCCGGGTGAGCGGCACCTTGAGCAACCGCGCGCGAACCATGGCAATGGGCATGGGTCCGCCCTGGATCACTGCATCATGAAATTCGCGGTCGGTCATTTTTCGCGACATGACAAGTTCCTTGTACAACGCACGCAGCTCAAGGCCGCCCAGCATGTACGCGGCCTGATACGTGGGCGAGTAACTGCCATTGAAGGAACGCCGCACTTCACCCTCGGCGTTCGCGCGCTCGAAGTTCACGGTATCGATTAAAAACTGGATCGCTTGCTCGGGATTCATCTTCCCCAGATGAAAATTGAGCGAAAAGATGATGCGGGCACTGCGGTGCATGCGCCAGAACAGCGCGCCGATGCGGTCTTCCGGTGTCACGTGAAAATCGTGATCCCACAGGAACATCTCCCAGTACAGCGCTTGCCCCTCGTTCCAGAACGGCGTGGCGAACACGCGGCGGTGAGAGTTGTAGCGGGCCGCCATGAACCCTTGCAGGTGGTGGCCCGGATTGAGT
>JANOKE010000319.1:0-5889 GCA_031419135.1 Gemmatimonadaceae bacterium | reverse complement strand
GAGACGTTGTAGCGCTGCGGCGATCTTCATAGCGGCCGCCAGATTCTGCGTTTTGCCCGGCTCCGACATCGTGCTGAGCCACTCGTCGAAAGGCACGTGGCCGTCGAGATCCTGATACAGACAAGTATCGCAGGGGGGCATCGCTTCTCATGGGAGAAGGGTATCTCATATTTGAGATGTTCGCAAGGTCGGAGGCCACGAACCTGGCGAGTTCGACTGTCGACCGGTGGCCTTGCACCGTCGAGTGATCGTTCGTCGAAAGTCGTCACGAAGGGAATCGTCCGAATTCTCCCATGGTGTATCATATTCACGCTCGACGCTCATGCGCGAAGGGTCGGATGGCCAGGGAAATCGGCGTGCCGGCGCCGCGCATCGGCGAGATCGTGGCCGGATGCCGTGCAATTGCGTGGGTTCGCCAACCAACGCTTCGGCACGACGGATGTCCGTGTATGAGCCGTGGCGTGGTTGCGCCCCAGATCGAGGCCATGCGCCGCATCCTCCGCGGCGAAACCCTCGTCTCCGTCAACGAGACGGTCGAAATCGAGCGCAGTTGGCCGCACGGGCACGTCGCCGCGGTGCTCGGCACGCTGCGGCATATCGGACTCGAACGGGTCTTGGCGTCCCGCGGCTCGCCGGAGCGCGACCGCGTGGTGGGCATGCTCGTCGCGCGCATCCTCGCGCCGGATTCCAAGCTTGCCACCGCGCGGGCTGGGCACCGCGACGTCCTCCAACACGTTGGCGTCGGAGTTGGCGCTCGACGATGTGACGGTACTGGAGCAAATCGGCCACTGATTCCGGTTGGAATCCGGCCACCCAGTCCGGGTGAATCCGGCAGCATTCAGGACTAATCCGGCCACCGAATCCCAGGCGCACCGCGCACGACCGTGGTGGACGTCTTACCATAGTCGCGCCGCGATGGCGGGCGCCTACGCGAAGCGATTAGGTAAACCCATGACGACGAAGCCCACCGACCCGCATCCACCAAGCAAGCTGATGCCAGGCAAGCACTTGCATACCGTACCCCAACTGGTGTACAATACGGGAGGTGCCGCGTGGGGACTAATGACGTTTCGGCACCAGTAGGCGCGGGCTTCCCTACATCTTCTCCATCGTGGTTCCGTGACGACAGCGACTGCCAAGCCCAGTGGAGGACCCGGACGTGCCGTTCGCGCCAGTGCCGCACGCGTGTCGACGAACATGCGGTTTCTCAATGCCGGGGATCATTCTCGTGCGATCTGCCGACACTGTGGGGCAATGCGAGAGACCGAGTATCAATACCGCCCCCTTCTCCTTGAAAAGACCAAGGTAACCGTACCGAATGTTCTCGTTGGCGTGTGCCTGCAGTGCGACAGTACCGTGTCTGTTCCCGCGCAGTCCATGCCGCGCCTCAAGGAGGCGCGACAGCGTGTGATGAAGGAGCAGAACGCGCGGATCTCACTGGAGCTTGAAGACCGTTTGAATATGATGGCGGCCGAGATGGACGTTCGCCCAGAGCCGTTCAAGGGCGCCTTGTGTCGCTACGCCCTTTCTCGGGTCGTTCGCGACAAGACGTTCGCGCGGCTGGTGTGGAAGCATGCGCAGAGCGCAGGAGCCAAGGGCACGGCGGGTGCGCGCGTGAAGTTCCGCGCTGAGGCGGCACTCCCGCAGCAGGCCATGGCCGTGGCGCACGCCTCCGGCATCAGCGATCTGTCGACGATCCTCCGTGGGGCCATACTCACCGTCGACGTCTTGCTCGCCACGCCGAAACAGCGCGCAGCCATGAGGCACGATCTACGTCTGCTGGCGGTTGGCAGCGGGGCCTAATCGGCCACGATCAATGGTTGGTACCGCAGCAGATCTTCGAGCCGCACGCGACGGTGAGTATCCAGGTTGCCGTGTTGAACTACACTGGTATGAGGCCTACGGCATCGGGAAACGGGATCTGCAAAGACTACCTAGCCCGATGCACATTCGTGAGGAAGAGATTCCCCGTGTCACGCACAACACGCACATCGTCCTGAATGTGCACCGTAAGCTGAACGTCGTCGCACCAGTTGCGGCCGTCGTGACCGTTGACCGGCAGGATGGGATCGTTTCCACCGCTTCGCGTTGCGCGAAGTAGTACCGGAATGGCGAGAGGGATCCGTCGGCTTCTTCCTGCAGGTGCTCGGTCTCGAACCACCAGGTAAGCAAGGCGACCGAGGTCGCAGACGCGCCGGAATAGGCCGCCTTGCGCCAGGCAAAGACTTCCTGACGCACCTTGGCAACGAGCGGGGGGAGCAGCTTTTCGTACGCCGTACTGCGCAGCGTTTCATCGGCAGGAAACCATCGTTGCTCGGGAATCAGCTCGGCGTACGGGGACCGCGAAAAGGAAGGGTGAAGGGCCATCGGGTTCCGAAGCTAGTCTTTACTGGGTGGCGAGGTTGGCGGAAGCTGGTATTGCTGGGCGGGGTGCTTCGGCATTCCGGGGATGGTATAGGCCAGTACGCCGGCCTCTACCATGGGGCGAAGGGTAGAGCGCGTCAGGTCCCGCATGTCCCGATTCCCGAGGATCCGTCCGATTTCGCGTGCCGCCAGCGGGCGCCAAGCACAGAGTTCGAGAATGAGTGCCTGCAGGAGTTCTCGTTTTGGACGTTGGCCTGCAGACAGAATGCGATCGGCCAGATCGGGTGGAAGCGGGGTGTCAGTGAGGCTGTAATCGGCGCCGGGCTTGTGTGTTTGGGTGCCGGGCTTGTGTGTTTGGGTGCCGGGCTTGTGTGTTTGGGTGCCGGGCTTATGTGTTTGGGCGCCGGGCTTGTGTGTTTCGGCGCCGGGCTCGCGTGGGTCGTCCCGGATCGGGAGACCATCCGAAACCATCCGTGGCCCCGGCACATAGTAAGTCCGGCTCCCGCTCCCCTTCATCTCAAGCACGCCCAAGTCGCGCAGGCGGCGCAGATGAACCGAGGCCTGCAACGTATCCGTGCGGTTCACCGCTCGGTACGCAGCGTTGTCTATAGCCCCGGCTTCGCGCACGAAAACCAGTGCCCGCGCTTCTTCATCAGAGAGCCGTTCGGTGGTGAGCTGTCGCAGCCAGACCAAGTCCGTCTCGCCTAAGAAGTGGTGAAACAGGAAGGTGGCGACGAATTGATCGGGGCGACGACTCGACTCGAATGTTGGTGGCAGCAGGTTGTTCTCGTGCATCAAGTCGCGCATGGTGCGGATGCCGCTGCCTTTGGTCTCAGCGAGATGCACCTCGTGCAACACGGCGGCAATGCGCGGGTTTCTGGCCTGCGATCCGGGCTCTCCCAGCAGTTCTTCGGCCTTGAGTGAATGACCGGGATTTCGCACCTCAAGACGATTCGCATAGCGCAGAATCTGAATCGCGCCATGAGTGCGATAGCTGCGATGCATCACCGCATTGACGATCGCTTCTCGAAGCACTCGGATAGGGAGCACCGTCTCGTCTTTGCGGGTGATTTCACCCTCGGGCAAATAGAATGACGAGGGCAAGTCGTCACGCACTGCAGCGATGGCACGGCGCGTGGCGAGCAACAACGGAGCGCGAATTTCGATCGTATCGAAACGGCGGTCCGGGTCAGCCACCCACTCTCGTCCCGGAATGCGCACGTAATCGATGCGCATCATTGGAAAGCACCGTCGGAGCGCCATAGAGGTTCCAAACAGCAGCAACCCAGCGACTGTGGGCCGGTCGATCGTGATGCCGTTCCCACTGCTGTCAGCCACCACGGCGCCAAGCGCCTTGAGCAGATCCACATCCGGCCACGTAAGCTCTTCGGCCACCGAGTTCGCGGCCGACCGCAGCTCGCGGTACGCTCGCACCGCGTCCGGGTCGATGTCTCGCAGCTCGCCGTCGCGAATGACCGAGCTGTCGTAGCTGTCACCTTGATGACCCTGGTACAGCGCGATCAGGTCATCTTCTGTGCCTTCCTGATCGGTGGAACCCACGCGGCGAAACGCACCTCGTGGCAATCCGAGTGACTTGAGAAAGAGCGGCTTCTCCGTCGGTGCGAGTTCGGGGATATACGCCACGATCACCGCGCGACCGCCGACTGTCTCTACCTGCAGTTGCGGACGCAGCGGCTTGTTAAAGACTGTCGCGCACTGCGTCGCCAGATCGGCCTGCAACTGGTCGGGATTCACCACTCCCGTTACGTCGTACACTCGGGTAAACAATCCGAGCTGCGTGGATGCCGATACGCCGAGCAGCAGGTAGCCGCCTCCGAATCCCGGCTCGTTGGCGAAGGCGCACACCGTCTCGACAACGGATCGGTCGATCTTCGAGGCCGTCTTCGCCTCGATGGTCGACGACTCGTCCACCGCTCGCAGTTCTTCCAGCAGATCCTCGGCGCTCCTCACGACAGCGATTCTCCGTCTCTGAAGAGTTCGTCACGCAAACGGTCCGGTTTGGTCCACTGTGCGTCGCCGAACACCCCGTACAAGTGCCTCTGGTTGGCGACTTCGACGCCCCTCATTGCATTGGCGATGGCAGTGCTGACGAACTTTGAGCATGGCGCCGTCCACTCAGCGCGATCAACTCGGCTGCCTCGCGAAAAGGGAGGGTAAATGTGCATCGGGTACCGCTCGTGTTTGCTGGAAAGCCCGAACGTGGTCCAGAGTGAGGCGATGGGGAGTGCGGACATTGGCCGAAACCTACGGAACTTCCGCGTTTCGTGGAAGGAAGGCTGTTGTGGCTGCGCTGGATCTCGATACTTCCATAATTTTGGAAGTTTCGGAACTTCCACTTTTTGTGTAATAACAGGAAGTTCCGGTAGCTCCGGAAGCACGGAAGTAAGCCAAGTCTCACCCCCCCGCGACAGCTCAGTCGCGCGGCGCCATCGGCAGATGTCGCCGGAACGGCACGTCCTTCTCGGGCCCTTCATCGAACGTCTGCGCATAGCGATGCCCCGCGTACACCGCGTGCGCGATAAGTCCCGGTGCGTGCGCATCGCCAATACACTGGATAGTCCCCACACCGGCCCCTGCCCACTCGGACTCCCTCGCCAGCAGGTCAATGTGAAGTGCGTCGTTCGGCAGGCGCGCCGTCACGCTCAATACGGCGTCGCAGGAAATGTCCTGTACAACGCCCGACCAGTTGTGCACCACTCGAATGCCGCCAATACCCGCCGACACGATGTTGTGCGACGTCACCTGCTTCACACCCAATGCGTAGAGCCGCTTCTGGATATGCCGGAAGTCGAGTGTGTTGGTACTCCACGACGCCACGGTGTCTTCCGGCGTGACCATGGTAACCGCGCAGCCGACTTTCACCAGCACTTCGGCCATCACGCTGCCCAGATAGAACGCATCGTCATCAAAGATCACGACGTGCCCCTGTGGCACACGTCCGGCCATGAGATCGTCCGGCGTGAAGATCTGTTCGTCAAAGCCGGCAATTGCGGAACCGTTCGACCGACCGTATCCGTCGCGGCGCCATGAACAACCGGTAGCAAGCACCACATGCTCGGCGCCAAAGTCCAGCACGTCCTGCACCGCAATCGGCGATTCACGATACACCGTGACATTCGAGAGCTTTTCAATCTGACCCACGCGCCAGTCGCGCACACGCATCCACTCGGCCAAACCCGGCAGTCGTGCTTCAGCAAGGACACGCCCGCCCAGTTCGCGACTGGCCTCGGACAGGTGCACTTCGTAGCCGCGTTGACCCAGCGCCCTCGCCGCTTCCAGGCCCGCGGGCCCCGCGCCCACCACGAGAATGCGCGCGTTCGAACTCTTCGCCGCAATGCGCTCGGGATGCCATCCCTTTCGCCACTCTTCCCCCATAGACGGGTTTTGCGTGCAGCGAATTGGTGTCATGGTCATATCGCCGGTCACGCAGATGTTGCACCCGATGCATTCGCGAATGTCGTCAATACGTCCTTCCTTGATCTTTTTTGGCAGGAATGGATCGGC
>JANOKE010000318.1:0-9393 GCA_031419135.1 Gemmatimonadaceae bacterium | reverse complement strand
CGCGGCGTGAAGTGCTCGCCGGGGTTCTCGTTCAACATCTCATTGAATTTTCGGATCAGGTGCTCGAAAATCGTGCCCATCGTTGGATTGTCGATCTTGTCCGGGTGCAGGTCGACATTCTTGAAGCGCTCGAGCACCTGGAAGAGAAGCCCCGCCTCATCGAGCTAACTGATCGTATTGTCGAAGTCGAATTTCTCCAGTACCTCCCGCATGTTCGGAGAAAAGCCCGCGATGTAATTGCGTAGGTTGGCGGCGAGGTGCGGCGCGTCCGCCATGAGCTTGTCGAAGTCGTAGCGCGACGTGTTGTAGAACGCGAAACCCGAGACCTTTCGAAGCTGTGGGTCGAGGTTGTCCAGCTTCTTCCCGCGAAGCTCCGCCTGTTTGGCGAGCACCTTCTCCTTGGTGCTCGCCAGTACGCAGTCCAGTCGGCGAAGTACGGTGAGCGGGAGGATGATGTCCTGGTACTTGCCGCGCTTGAAGGTGTCGCGAACGAGATCGGCGACGCCCCAAAGGAAACTGACGATTTCGGAGTGGTTCATGATTGGCTGACAGACGACTTGCGAGTGGGCGGCATGTGGAAGTCTAAGGCGAGGCTCTGACGTTCGCACTTACGTTCGAAGCTTCGCGCGCGCGATGTGACGACCATGCCTCCCCTGCGCTTTCGCGCTACCTTCCCCCCATGCACGCCCTCGCCGCGGCCCGCTTCTCCGGCCCCATCCACCTGCTGGTCAACCCAGCGGCCGGCAACGGACGCGCGCGACACGCCACCGAACGCGCCTACGCCGCCCTCCGCACCATCGGCCCCGTCAAAGTCGTCGAATCCACCCGCCCGCGCGACGAAACCCGCCTCGCCACCGAAGCCATCCACGCGAATGCAAAGGCGCTTGTAGTCCTCGGCGGCGACGGCTCTGTCACCCACGCCGCCCGCGGACTCATCGCTGCGCACTCCCACATTCCGCTGGCCATATTCGCCGCCGGCACCGGCAACGACTTCGTCAAGTCGCTCGGCGTCCCCGCGCACGATTTCCTCGCAACCGCACGCCTCATTGCGAATGGCACCACGCGCGTCATCGATGCCGGCGAGATGGACGGTGTGCCCTTCGTAAACGCCGCCGGTGTGGGCTTCGACGTCGACGTGCTGCACCGCACGAAAGATCCGCGTCGCCGTCCGCGCATGCTGCGCGGCACCACGCTCTACGTGGTCACCGCCCTCCAACAGCTCTTTCGCTATCGGGGTTTCTCGGCCAGCGTCGACGCGCTCAGCAATGACGCAAGCCGCGAATGGCTCACCGTGGTCTTTGCCAACGGACAGTACATCGGCGGCGCGTTCCGTATCGCACCACACGCCGATCTTGCGAACGGGATGCTGGACGTCGTCGGCATTGCCAACGTGCCCGCCGCCACGCGCGCGCACCTCTTCGCGCGCGCTTTGCGCGGTGCACACATGAATCAATCGGCGGTGCACACCGCGCGCGCGGCCAAGTTCACACTCCACTCGGCAGAACGCCTGCATTTCCAGGCCGACGGCGAACCGCATCACGCCAGCAGTCGCACCATCCGCATTCGGAGCCTGCCCAACGCACTGCGCGTTGTCGCGCCGTAGGTCAGACAGGCTCCACGTACAAGACTATTTGCGCGGCTTCGTATAGATCTGCGAACCGATCACGCCACCCAGCACAGCCCCGGCCACCGCCCCCACCGCGCCACCCTTCACTTTGTCGCGCGACGTCAGAATCCCAACCGCCGTGCCAGTCGCCGCACCAATCACCGCACCACGCGTCGAATTGCGTTCGGTAGTCGGTGCCCCAGAACCGGCACCACCACCCTCACCCTCGCTGCCGGAGCCAGAACCAGACGACGTACCCGCCGACTGCGTAGACGGACGCGTGCGATACACCACCCGCGTGGGCGCGTCGCGATACACCACGCGCGGCGCTGGCGCGTACACCGTCTGCGCCGGATACGGATATTGCGGCGGCACCCCATACTGCGGCGCATAGCCCGGTGCCGCTCCCGGCGGATAGCCCAGTTCCTGCGGGCTCGCAAACTGTTGCCGCAACGACGGAGCCTGCGCGGCCGCAGCCAAGTCGGCGCGCAGCAAGTCATCGGTGCGGCCAGCGTTACGATCACACGCCGAAAGTGTGACCAGACCGACCGGAAGTGCCAACAGCGCGAGTCGCGAACGAATGAGTGTCATGAAACCTCCGAATGGGCCATGCGAAAGCGCAGGGCACGTGTGCGGCACACGCCGCCATATGTCTCTACTAAGCACAACCCGTGCCATTCCCTATCTCTCGGTGTACCAACACGTAGGACCCATCCAAAATGCCACCTGTCCACATTCATAGTCAGTCGTCCGTCCTGACTCAGTGACAGAGGCGCAACGCTGCACCCGACGTTAACGTTCTATGGTAGCCGCCACGCACCAATCCACTCGGCGGTCGCCGCGATTCACCACCCCTGTCATTCGAGGAACCTTCATGTCCGTTTTCACACGCACCGTGAGAAAGCCCCTTACCGCCGCGTCCACGTTCGTTGCCCTGTCGGTCATCGCGCTCTCCTCAGCCGGCGCACAGGCCGCACCTGCCGCCAACGCGCTCAAGGTTGGCGATATGGCGCCCGACTTCACGGTCACGACGGTCACGTCGGCGGGCGTTGAAGCCAAGCCGTACAAGCTGTCCGAACATCGCGGCGAGACGGTCGTCCTGGCGTTCTTCCCCAAGGCGCGCACCAGCGGCTGCACCACGCAGATGGAAGCGTATCGCGATCAGTACGCGCAAGTGTTCTTGGGTGGCAAGAAGGTGACACTGATTGGCGTCAGTATTGACCCCGACACGGCGCTCACCTCGTGGGCTCGCGATGCCAAGTTCCCGTTCCGCTTTGGCGCGGACGTTGACGGCGCGGTCGGTACCGCGTTCGGCGCCAGCAGAGGGGCTGGTCGCGGTCACAACCGTCACCTGTACGTGATCGATCCGCAGGGCAAGATCGCCTACATCAACACACCGTTCCTGCAAATGTCGGCAGACGCGTACACCACGCTGGGCACGGCCATCGCACAAGCGGGCGGCGCGAAGTAGTTCCAGCACGCCGAGTACCGATTGCCAACCGCATCTCCATCCCGCGCCTTCGCTGCCGCCCTGTATCGGGCGGCGGTCGAGGGCGCGGCGCCGTTTCCACGCACACGTGATGCAGTGTACACGTGGCTCGCCGCGTATCCGCATACGATCCACCACGACACGCGCATCCACTTCATCGCACTCGGCAAGGCCGCGTCAGCGATGACTGCGGGCGCGGCCCACGCGTTGTCGCAACAGCAACACGCGGTCACATCAGGCGTCGTGGTCACATCGCACTCGCCAACCGTTGGCGAGCTTGGTCCGGGCGCACTGCTCCCCTCCATGATCGACGTGCATCTGGGTGACCATCCTGTTCCTGGACCGGCGTCGCTCGATGCTGCCGACGCGATTGACGCAGCCGTCCTGCGCGTGGAACCGGGCGACGTCGTGTTCGTGCTGTTGTCGGGCGGGACCACGTCACTGGCTGCCGCGCCAACCGCGGCGCTCTCGCAACGCGTGGGCGACGCGGCGCGTGCGCAGGCCCACATCGCCAACCTCGCACAGACATTGCTCGAATCGGGACTCGCCATTCACGAAATGAATGCGATCCGCCGACGCGTGTTGCGATGGGGTGCCGGACGACTGGCCGTGGCACTTCACGCGCGCGGCGCGGCGCACATAGCGGTTTTTGCGATTTCCGATGTCATCGGCGACGCACCCGAAGTGATCGGGTCGGGACCCTGCTCACCCGAGCCACTCGATGACACCACGTTTTTCGCACTGTTGGACGCGCACGACCTGCGCAGCAGTCTCGAACGGGACATGGCGCAATTTCTCGGTGTACAGGGCGGTGACACGCCACCGTTGGTTCCCGCCAAGGATCATCCCGCGTTCGCCGATGTCTCGTATCAGTACGTGGCGCGTAATCGTGACGCCGTGGAATCGCTCGCCCGCGCCGCGCGCGCATCGGGTGCACATCACGTGACGATCGACGACGTGCCGCTGGAGGGCGACGCCGCCGAGTTGGGCGAGGCCATAGCGCGGCGCGCGTTGCAAATGGCCGCCATCGTGCCGCGACACGAACGCGCGGTGTGGATTGCCGGTGGCGAACCGGTGGTGCATCTGCGTCAGATGGTTGATCGCGCGTTGGCCGAAGACGAAGCCGACGGCACGCCCGATGAACCCATGAAAGGCGGTCGCATGCAGGCGCTGGCGCTGGCGGCCGCCATGCGTCTTGAGGAACGCGCGCGCGATGTAAACGACTTTGCCTGGCGCATTACCCTGCTGGCCGCCGGTACCGATGGACGCGATGGACCCACCGATGCCGCAGGTGCCATTGTCGATTGTGCAACGCCCGTCAACGCTCGGCGACTCGGTAAACGCCGACCCGATCGCGACCTCGTGACCGGTCGCTCGTGGTTTTCGCTGGATGCGGCAGGAGATCTGCTGCGCACCGGACCCACGGGCACCAACGTGATGGACGTGGTGGCCGTGCTCATTGATTCTCGATGACGCCCCTTCCCTCAGACCAAGCCAACACGCCGTCGGCGCCAGCGTCCGACGCCGACGACGCCTATCGGCGACGCCCCCGACAGTCGCGCGGACAACGACGCGTTGAACTGCTGCTCGACGCCGCCGCTGAGGTTATCGCCGAGTCAGGGATCGCCGCCGCCACGGCAGAGGCCATCGCGCGCAAGGCCCACACCGCCAAGGGATCGCTCTACCAGTTCTTCCCGAATCGTGATGCCGTATTGGCGGCTCTCGCCCTTCGCTACGCCGATGAGATGCGCGCCATTCACGAGCGCGCGTTCCCCATGGATCCGCACGGCTTGACCCTTGAGCGACTCATCGATCGGATCGTCCGCCCGCTCGCCGAATTTCACGATCGCAATCCCGCCTTTCGACGCGTGTTCGCCACCAACGAAGGACCAGCCGACGACACCCGTTCGGCCCCCGTGCGCCTGCGCGCGCAGTTGTTCGATTCGTTCGTCGATCGACTGGATGTCTTGTTTGCCGCGCGCAATCCTGCATTGTCAGCCAAGGAGCGTCGTCGCGCGGCGCTGGTCAGTGCATCGGTGGGCCAGGCCGTGCTCGCTCGACGCAGTCGCGCCGCCGCCGCCGAAAAAAGGCCGCTGCTCGACGAACTCAAGCGACTGCTGGTGGCTTATCTTGCACCGCTGTTCGACGCGAAAGTCAGGCGGAAGTCTGTAACGCGGGAACGGTGAATGCAGACTGGAGACTGGAGAAGGAAGACGGGAGACGTCCGGCCGACGGGGTCTCCCGTCTCCCGTCTCCCGTCTCCCCTCTCCCGTCTCAATAACCTCCTGCCCTTTTGGTTGACTGAACCGGTCATTGTGAACCGTTCCGTACTCGATGATTTTTAAGCATGTCCTCACCAGTCCCCACCAATGCGGTCACCGTCGGTCTCATTCAGGACACGGCCAGCCACGACCTCGCCGCCAACCTCGCCCGCGCCGTGCACCGCGTGCGTGACGCCGCGGAACAGGGGGCGCAAATCATTTGTCTGCAGGAATTGTTTCACGCGCCTTACTTCTGCAAGGTGATTCGCCCCGACCGCTTTGACATCGCGGAGCCGATTGACGGACTGGTCGTGACCACCATGCAGGCGATCGCGAAGCAGTTGGAAGTCGTCATCGTGGTTCCGTTCTACGAAAAGCAGGCGCCGGGCTTGTATCGCAACTCGGCCACCGTAATCGACGCTGACGGCGCGATTCTCGGCACGTATCGCAAAATGCATATCCCGCACGATCCGCTGTTCGAGGAGAAGTATTATTTCGCGCCGGGCGACGTGACACCCGATCAGCGCGACCATCAGCATCCCGGTATCAACGGATTCCGCATGTGGCGGACACGCTTCGCCGACATCGGAGTGCTCATCTGCTGGGATCAATGGTATCCCGAGGCGGCCCGCATCACGTCACTGCTGGGCGCGCAGATTCTGTTTTACCCCACCGCTATCGGTTGGCATCCGGCCGAAAAGGCCACGTTCGGTGTCGCCCAGGTAAACGCGTGGCGCACCGCGCAACGCGCCCACGCCATCGCCAACGGGGTGTTTGTCGCCGCTCCCAATCGGGTGGGATTCGAACCCGAATCGGGCACCGACGGACTCGAGTTTTTCGGGCAGTCGTTTGTCTGCGATCCCTTCGGCCGCTATCTCGCCGAAGCCGGAACGGAGTCGGCCATCCTCACGGCGCGTTGCGACCTGGCACTCATCGAAGACACGCGTCGCCACTGGCCCTTCCTGCGCGATCGTCGGGTGGACGCGTACGGGCCTGTCACGCAACGATGGCTGGGCGGTTCGTGAGCGATCGTGACATCTCTCCCGTGGTTCGCATGCCGGCCGAATGGGAACCGCACGACGCCACCTGGATTTCGTGGCCGCATCACGAGCCCGATTGGCCAGGCAAGCTTGCTCCCATCCCGTGGGTGTACGCCGAAATCGTGCGCGCGCTTGGCCCGCACGAACGCGTGGACATTCTCTGTCACAATCCCGCAATCCGTGAGGCCGCACGGGAGGCGCTTACGCTCCACGGTGTGAGCACCGAGACATATCGGTTACACGTGCAGCCGTCCGACCGTGTGTGGCTACGCGATTCGGGTCCCACCGGTGTGCATCGCGCCGATGGTTCGGTAGCGCTTGTTTCCTGGGGATTCAATGGGTGGGCCAAGTACGACAACTACGCGCAGGACGCACGCGTACCGGCCGCGGTGGAACAGCTCACTGGGCTGCCTCTCGTGCATTCCATGCGTCACGATACGCAGCAACCGCTCGTGCTCGAAGGCGGTGGCATCGAAACCGATGGTGCGGGCACGATGCTGGTTACCGAGGAGTGGCTGTTGAGCGACGTGCAGGTGCGCAATCCTGGCTTCACACGCGCCGACTACGAACTGGCGTTCCGCAAATACCTGGGCATCACCCACACCATCTGGCTGGGCGAAGGCTGTATTGGCGATGACACCCATGGGCACATCGACGACATTGCGCGATTTGTCGCACCAGGTGTCGTGGTGCTCACTCACGAGCCAGATCCCGCCGACGACAACCACGCCCGCTCGATGGACAACCTCCATCGGCTTGAACGGGCGCACGATGCGCGCGGCACACCACTTCGCGTAGTGACGCTGCCATTCCCGCGGGCCGTGATGATGGACGGCACACGACTCCCCGCGAGCTACGCGAACTTTTATATCGCCAACGGGGTTGTGATAGTACCAACGTTTAACGACGCGAACGACCGCGTAGCGCTCAACATTCTCGCCGACCTGATGCCGCAGCACCGCATCACCGGCATTCATGCCGTCGACCTCGTATGGGGACTCGGCACGCTTCATTGCCTGACGCAACAGCAGCCGTCGTCTCGACACCCCTCTGCATGACCGACCCCATCCAATCCGACCCGACGCCAGACGTTGAGCCGTCCGGCAGCCCTGCCCAGCCCAGCTTGCCACCGTGGGCGCTCCGTCAGCAAGACGCTGCCAATCCGTTGAGCGATGAACGGATGTTGGCCTTCATTGGTCCGCGTTGGCCGATATACCAAAGCAAATTCGCGCCGTTCAGCGAAGACCCATCCTTCGTGCCCACCTGGAACTGGAGCGCCGCGCTGTTCCAGTCGGCGTGGTTGCTGTACCGCAAGCTCTATTTGGCGGCATTCGGTTTCATGCTCCTGCCGGGCCTGGCCTTTCGCCTCCTCACGGGGTCAGAAACCCAGATGACGATGTCCGAACTGCAGAAGCCCGAGAACCGGAGCCTCATGCTCATGCAGATCGGGGTGGGCGTGTCGGCGTTCATTGCGGCCGGAGGAATCGGCAATTGGCTGTTGTTCCGCCGGGCGCGCGCGGCGGTCCGCATCGCGCTTACGCAAGAGATGCCGAAGGCCGAGGTGCTGCCCTGGTTGGCCCGCGTGGGCGGAATCAACCGGCTTGGGGTGGCACTGGCCGTGGCCGTCTTTATCATGTCGATTTACGCCAGCTTGCGGGCATGACCGTCAAACTGGTGACGCCTGACCTTGCTCTGGTGTTGTCCTATTGATGAGTGACGCGGAGCTGATTGCTCGGACCCGCGCCGGGGACCCGGACGCATTTGGCGCCTTGGTTTCGCGCTACTACGATGCGTGCTGGCGCTTCGCATATCACATGTTAGGAGAACGGGCTGATGCGGAAGACGTGGTTCAAGAGTCGTTCCTTCGGGCATACCTCGCCATCGCGCGTTACGATGAGCGCGATCAGTTTCGTGGCTGGCTCTTTCGCATCCTGACCAATCAGTGTCGCAACGCGCTCACGTCACGCTCTCGTCGCACCCGTCGATTCGTGCAAGACGAGGTGGCCATTGAACGGGCCCCTGCGCCACTGTCGGCCATCGCGCCCGGCGTTGAGGACGCCGTGCTTTCCCGTGCGCTCGCGCAGCTCGATCCGCATCAGCGGGAAGCGCTGCTCCTCAAGTACGCCGAAGGGCTTGAGTATACCGAGATGTCCGCGATGACCGGCGTTGGCGAGTCTGCCCTGAAAATGCGTGTCAAGCGCGGCGTCGAACGACTGCGCGCCATTCTGGGTCCGGTCAATGACTGAGCGCAATGTGTTGCCCTTTCCGTCGGCCGATCACAACGATGCGGACATCGCGGCACGTGTCGCAGCGCTTTACGCGGCAACACCCCCCGCCGAGCGCTCCCAGGCTGATCGCTGCGCACGCCACGTGCGTGCGCGCGCGATGCACTCGCGCACGCGATCGGTGTTTGGGGTGCCGCGCACGCGCTGGTGGTTGGGCGCGGCGGCGGCCGCAGCGCTGATCATGGCCTCTCTGAAAACGTGGCCGGGCGTTCAACGCATCATGGGCGCTGGTCAGTCGGTCGTAAACGGCGCCGTCACCGCGCTGGACAGCAACGCCGTGCGTTTCGATCTGCGGCTGCCTTCGGCCGCCAAGGCGGTTGCGGTGGTGGGCGACTTCAACGGCTGGGACGCGCGCGCAACGCCAATGGCTCGCCGCAAACGCGATGGCACATGGTCGGTGAACGTGCCCCTCACCCCAGGTCGCCATGTGTATGCTTTTGTGGTAAACGGGGCCCAATGGGTGGTCGATCCCATGGCACCGCGGGTGCCCGACGATGGCTACGGGCCGGCCAATGCCGTGATGGTGGAAGGCCTGCCCAAGTGATCGCTGCTCCGTTGGTCACGTTGGCGCTCGTTGGACAGTTCGTGTCGGCGGTATCGGGTATGCTCCCGCCGCCGTCACCCTATCGGGCGAGTGACGAAGTTGCCACTCAGCCGCCTCGGTCGGGCGCGCCTCAGGCGCAATTCGATGCCACCCGATTTGATAGCGTGA
>JANOKE010000317.1:0-3551 GCA_031419135.1 Gemmatimonadaceae bacterium | reverse complement strand
CCCGCAAGGCGTTATTGGAGGGGAAGGACCCGACGCGCGATGCGGCGCTCACCTGGGCTGTTCAGGCATCCAAACTGCCGCGCAAGGGTATCTCTCCGTAGTGCCCAACTGATTACTCCATATTCTTTCACGAGGTTTTTCGCGTCATGCCGCTTACCCGGATCGCCGTTCTCACGACAGCACTGTCGATCACCGTTTTGTGTCCCGTCACGTCACGTGCGCAGGCATTGCCCTCGGCCAGCGACGTCATCGCCAGGTATGTGGCAGCAATTGGCGGCAAGGACGCCCTCATGAAGGTCACGTCGCTCAAGCAGATTGCGACGATGGAAGTGCCGGCGGCTGGACTGAGCGCCAGCATGGAGATGTATTCCGCGGCGCCAAACAAGATGGCCGTGAAGACGAATATCCCGGGCATGGGTGAGATGCAGCAAGGATACAACGGCACGGTGGCCTGGGACGTGAATCCCATGCAAGGTCCGCGCTTGCTGGCTGACAAGGAACTGTTGAACACGGCAGACAACGCCGACTTCTACGCCAACCTGTTGTACTCGGCAAACCACTTCGCGTCGATGGAAACGGTAAGCGACACCACGATCAACGGCGAGAAGGCGTTCAAGGTCAAGATGGTTCGCAAGGCCACGATGAAGGAATCGCTTTCCTACTTCTCCGCCGCATCGGGCTTTTTGGTGGCGGGTGTCAACACGCAGGAATCGCCGATGGGCTCCCTCGTGGTCTCGTCAACCATGTCCGAGTACAAGAAGTTTGGCGCACTGATGATGCCCACCAAACTGGAGCAGCAGATGGGTCCGCAAAGACTGGTTGTGACAATCACGGAGGTCGTCATCAACGGTGCCACGGACGCGGCGTTCGCGGTTCCCGAGCAGGTGAAGCCGCTGATCAAGCCCTGAGTGGGTCGCGAGCTGTAGCGCACAGCGCTTTTGCAGGGCACGCACGCCGGGGCCGTTGTTGACTTCCCTCCATCCGGTCCGAGATTGTGATACTGTGGCCCTGCCCTCCCCGCTTCCTGTAGCACGCGGCGTTACGCTGCTCGAGCTGCTGATCGTGCTGACCCTTATGGGGATCTCGGCGGCGCTGGTGGTTCCTGTGTTCGTTCGACAGGTACCAGCGTCGCACACGGATGGCGATTCGCTGGTAGCCGCTGCTCGGCGCACGGCCATCCGCCGGGCCGAGCCGTTACGTGTGCGGCTGTTATCCAACGGGGCGTGGTTAGTTACCGCCATTCGTGATGGAGCGATCGTAGACTCAGGGCATGTGCGCAACCCACTGCCGGATACCGAGCTGCTGTTGGATGCGTTGGGTGGATGCGTGCCGGCGAGTGGCAGCGCGTCGGCGCAATCGTTCGATCCACTCACCTGCGCCGTCACGTCGGTTACGACGCGGCCATGACGCTGCTCGAAGCGATCATCGCGTTCGTGATCCTGTCGGTGGTTGGCATCGTGTGCCTGGACCAGGCACGGGGAGCGGTGCAGTTGCAAGCCGCCAGCGCCGAGTGGACGCGGGCGATTGCACAGGGCGAGAGCGCGCTGTCTGAGGCGACTGCCGAAACGGCCGCAACGCCGGTGGCGGCATCGTCCAGCGCCACGGCCTCGACGGTGCGCGTGGAGCGTCGCCCGTGGCGAAGCGGCGTCGATCAGATTGCGGTGACGGTGTCGCTCACGAATGGTGCAACGTTCGTACTCACGCGGCTGACGCCCTCGGCGCCGGTGCGCCGCTGATGCGCGCGTCACGACGTGGTGGGTTCACGTTGCTGGAAGTGCTGCTGGCGATCATGCTGACAGCGGTTGCCGTGGCAATTGCGGGGAGTGCCTTGCGCACCGCAACGGTTGCGCGGGAACGCATTGCTTACCATCGCGACACGCTGGAGCGCGAGGCGCGACTGCGTGCGATGCTGACAGATATGCTCCGACACATGCCGTCGGCCGAATCGGTGGAGGAGCCACTGATGCGTGTGCTCCGAACAGCAGGTGATGAACCGCAACTGGTATTCCTGTCGCAGGGCGTGCGGGCGCCTTACGGTACCGGACCCGTCTGGCGCGTCACGTTACACGTTACGGATTCCGGACTGGTGCTTGACGCGCAGCCAATTGGTGCCACGCATGAAACGCGGTTGCTGCACACGGTGGTGTCCACCGTTCGCACGCTTTCCGTGCAACTGCTGGAACGCGGTGGCGGACTCACGCGCCCGCAATGGCGAAGCGAGTGGCCGTTGGTGCAATCCCGGCCAGCCCTGATCGCGCTTGGCTTTGGCGATGCGGCCACTCACCCACCGCTGGTGGTGGCTTTGGATCCGCTGGCCATGGTGGCAGTTCGCCCATGACCTGTCGCTCCCGTCATTGCTTTCGGACAACCCGGTCGCGTCGCGGCGTTGCGCTGGTGGTAGTCTTGTGGACGGTGGCGCTGCTGGCGACGGTCACTGCAGTAGCGAGCAATGCCGCGAGAACGAGCGCGCTGGTCGCATCCAATCTGCGCGCGCAAACGATGGCACGCGCGATGGCGGAAAGTGGGATTGTGGCCGCCAGCACGATGATTGACGACTCGCTGCGCGTGCTGGCGGTGAATCAGTCGGCGCGGGACGCGTTTCTGGGGCGCCTCGAGCCCACCGCGTCGGGTGCGCTCCCGCTGGTGCAGGACACGCTTGGCAGCGGCGTATTCGCGGTCACCGTGATTGACGTGAGCGCGCGACTTGATGTGAATGACGCGGGCGCTGACGGACTCACGCGACTGTTTTCCACGGTGACGTCTCCCGCCGTCGCGCGGGCGATGGGTGAGATTATCGATGGCATCGTGCGCGGGGAACGGTCGGCGTTTGACGATGCGGCGCTTCACGCCCGCGATTCGTTGGAAGCGGTGTTGTTGGGACGCACTGCAGGCCCGCGCACGCGTCGGCCGTTCGAGTCCCTCGATGTGCTGCGCGATGTGCCTTCGCTGGATCTCTCCGTCCTCGCGCGCGTAGCCCCGTTGCTCACCGTAGATGGAAACGGAACCATCAATCGCCGCGCCGCCTCGCGCGAGGTCCTTGCCGCGGCCTCCGGGTCGCTGGTCGATGCCCCGTCACGACTCTTGCTGATCGCGCGCGGGTGGCAACGCGGTCATCCGCTCACGCGACAGATCGAAGCCGTGTTCGATGTGTCCACTGATGGATTGCGGCTCGTACGCTGGCGAGAACACGACCGGTGAGCGAACCGATGAGCGTGCAGCTCGATGCAACCACGGTGCGCGTGGTCTCGCGCCGCGGAGGTACCGCGCAGGAATTTGCGTGGTCACCGGAGGCACCGGACACGTTGGCACACGCGCTGCGCGCAGTGGTTGGCGCGCCCTCAGGAATCGTTGTCATCGTTGGATTGGGACTGCTGGACATAGCGCAGCCCGACATGCCGCCCATGTCGCCCGAGGCGCGCCGCGCGGTACTGTGGCGCGATGCCGATCGGTATGTCCCGATTGCCGATCCAGTGGCGGTTGTGTGCGTTGATGCGTTTGCACGGGCCGTGTCGGCCCGCGCGCTCAACACGTGGATACGCGCCATCCGCACC
>JANOKE010000316.1:0-7777 GCA_031419135.1 Gemmatimonadaceae bacterium | reverse complement strand
CGACCTTCGCGGTTCAATATGCAGGTTTGTCGGCAACGCTGGTCCCGCCGCAAGCAATTCGTAAATCGCGTCCGCGCAAACGGCGAGGCTCGCGCCGGGTCGCCATGCTGCGTTGTGTCCACATACTCGATTGGCTGTGGCGCTGTCGCCACAATGCAGCACATTGCAACAACAAACAGTCGCCGTTGCAAAATGCAAACCGTTGCTATTGAACATGTTACCTCGGTGAGAAATCATCAGCGAACTGGACCATTCATTGCGATTGACCCTTGCGTCCGGAGGGTCTATCGCAAACTCGATGAAAGGAGGTTCGATGAAGAAGTCCCATTTGGTTCGTCTGTTGGCGTCGATCGCGCTCGTCGCCACGCCACTGGCTACACAGGCGCAGACATCGTTTGTCGCTTCGCGGGCGTCGATGAGCGGGTCGCTATTGAACTGGAACACGATTTACGGACCCAACGGCACCAGCGTCGGTGCCGGGTTCACGGCTACGGGCTTGGGCGGGCTCACCCTCAGCACCACCGGTCCCACCAGCGTTCAGGTACTCAACCAGGGGAACGGCTGGAGCGGAGGGTTTCTGGGTGGTGAACCTGTGCTGTACAGCTCGGGAAGTCCGGGCGCGTTGTCGCTGCTGTTCAACGCTGACATTTTCGGTCTCGGCGCGAATCTCCAGAGCAACTTTTTCGGAAGCTTTACCGGCACCGTCAAAGCGTACAGCGCCGCCAACGCGCTGCTCGGTTCGTACGACGTGAACGGTGTCAGCAATTCCAATGCTGATGGATCACAGCCGTTCCTGGGCATCCGCAACGTGGCCGGCATGCGACGGGTCACATTCGAAGTGTCCGGTTCGATTTCGGACTTTTCGCTTGGCCTGAATCAGGCTACGATCGAGACGACGTCTAACACGACGGTGCCGGAGCCGAGCACCTATCTGCTGATGGCGTCGGGATTGGCGGCGATCGCGGCCATTCGCCGTCGTCGGCAAACGACCACCCGCTAAGCGCGACGCGGCACGCTCTACACCACCCAACGTACAACACCTCGTCACGAGCGCTCGACCGCGTTCATGGCGAGGTGTTGCGCGTTGCGGCGCGCACGCAACGCTGCGCGCTACGAATTGGTCTCGGCGATCATGCGATCTCTCGACACGTTGCGCCGCCCCGGCCGTACATCCGCCGGATCATGCGACACCGGCGCGCTGTCGGCGTGCTGCGCGTGGGGCAGCGGCAGCAACGCCAGGTGAAACACTTCGTCCATCGTGCTGGCAAAGGTGAAAGCCATCTTGTCGCGTACCTCCTGCGGCACATCGCGCACGTCCTTCTCGTTTCCCTTCGGCAAAATCACTTCGCGCAGTCCGGCGCGGTACGCCGCCAGCACCTTTTCTTTCACGCCACCAATCTCCAGCACCTTGCCGCGCAGCGTGACCTCGCCAGTAAGTGCGAGATCGCGTCGCACGGGACGGCGTGAGAGTGCACTCGCCAACGCCAGCGTGACGGCGATGCCCGCTGACGGTCCGTCTTTCGGAATCGCACCGGCGGGGAAGTGCAGATGCAGATCGGCCTCGCGAAATTCACCATCGCCGATACCGAGTGGCGTAGCGCGCGAGCGGACGAACGAAAACGCTGCGTCCACCGACTCGCGCATGACTTCACCAAGTTGACCAGTGACGGTCAGCTTGCCGGTACCAGGCATGCGCAGCGCCTCGATGGTCATGAGGTCCCCTCCCATGCTGGTCCAGGCAAGTCCCGTCACCGCGCCAATCTCGGGTTCCTGCTCGGCTTCCTCGTTGCTGAACCGTGGTGCACCCAAAATTTCTTCGATGCGCGCCAGTGACATCTCCCACATGGCGTCATTGCCATCGGCCTTGGCCCGGGCCCGCTTGCGCAGCAGCGAGGCCAGCGAGCGCTCGAACGTGCGAAGCCCTGCTTCGCGGGAATAGCGACTGGTGATGAAGCCGAGCGCGGGCTCCGACACGTGAATGTCGTTGACGGTAAGCCCATGATCGGCCAACAGCCGCGGCATGAGGTAGCGCTGGGCGATTTCGACTTTCTCCTCGATGGTGTAGCCCGCAATGCGAATCACCTCGAGCCGGTCCCGCAACGGCCCGGGGATGTCGTGCAGGCTGTTTGCGGTGCAGATGAACAACACCCCCGACAAGTCAAACGGCAGGTTCAGGTAGTGATCGACAAAGCTCGAGTTTTGTGAGGGGTCCAGGACCTCCAGCATCGCGGCCGTGGGGTCGCCCGAGTTACCGCCGTTGGTCATCTTGTCGATCTCGTCGATCATGATGACGGGATCACGCACGGCCACGCGCCGCAGCGCTTGCAACAGCAATCCGGGCATCGCGCCCACATAGGTGCGACGATGTCCGCGAATTTCCGCCTCATCACGGACACCGCCCACCGATATGCGATAGAACTCGCGACCGATCGCCTTGGCGATCGCCTCACCGAGTGACGTCTTGCCGGTTCCCGGCGGCCCGACAAAGCAGAGAATCGGCCCCGTAGGGTCGCCGCCGCGGAGCTTGCGCACGGCGAGATATTCGGTGATGCGCTCCTTCGCTTCATCGAGACCGTAGTGACGATCCTCGAGCGACGCTTCGACGCGCGAGATCGTGATTTCCTGATCGTCGGCCGTGCGGGCATTCCATGGCAGCGCCAGCACCCAATCCAGATACGTGCGCAGTACCTGATACTCGCTGGAGGCCGGCGACAGCATGCGCAGTCGCTCGGTTTCGCGCCGTGCTTCGTGCAGCACCTTCTCGGGGAGTCCGGCCTCCTCGATTTTGCGCAGCAGCTCGACCGATTCTTTCTCGTTGGGATCGGATTCGCCGAGCTCGGATTGAATCGCGCGCAATTGCTGGCGCAAATAGAACTCACGCTGGTGCTGCTCGATCTTGATTTCCGTTTGCTTCTTTACATCGTCCATGACGCGCGCACGCGCCACTTCGCGCTCGAGACGCGACAGGATGAACCGAATGCGCTGGCCGATGTCGAGGCGTTGCAGCACCTCTTCCTTGTCGATGATGCGGAGATTCATGTTCGTGGCCGCGAGGTCGGCAAACCGCCCCGGATCGGACACGTTCATCTTGAGAATCTGCGGTACTTCACTGGGGATGCGGTCCACCAGATCGGCCAGCGTTTCCGCCGCCGTCACCGTTCGTGCCACGAGTTCATCCAGTTCCGATGCATCCGCTGGTGTTTCCCGCGCCCCCTGTACCCGCGCAATCGCGAATGGTGTTACCTGGTCGATCGCGTCGATCGTAATGCGCCGCAGTCCTTGCAAGGTGATTTGAATCGTTTCGCCGGGCAGGTTGATGCGTTCGTGCACGCGGGCCGCGACACCCACGCGCCCGACGAACTTGTGCGGATCCACCGCGTCGTCTCCGTCGCTGGAAGCCACGACCAGCGCGACCACCAGGCCGGACTCTTCGTGGGCGCGCAGCAAGGCCAGGTTTTCCGACGCGCCCATTTGCACGGCGATCGTTCCCAAGGGGAACACGATCGTGGAGCGCAACGCCATCAACGGCAACGTTGGCGGAAGTTCGGCGCGGAGAATTTCTTCTTTCCGCTGGCCGCGGGGCATCGCGATGGCCGGGAAACGCGGATTGGTGAGCGGCACAGGCTGGGAGAAAGGGTGGTGATCGGGTGTTCAGGGCAATTTATTGTGCCGTGGGTCACGGGAAACGCGTGTTTCCGACGCAAGTTGCTCTGGCGGTGGCCCCTTTCGTCACCCCCCGGGCACAAAGAAATCGGACCCGCGGGGTGTGCCGGTCCGGTTGTACCGACCGACGGTGACCGTTAGCCTTTCACCATGTTCGACGAACTCTCAGACAAACTCGGCAACGTCTTCGCCAAGCTGCGTGGCCGCGGCGTGTTGACCGACGCCGATATCAAGGACGGCCTGCGTGAGGTCCGCCGCGTCCTCCTTGAAGCCGACGTGAATTTCGCCCTCACCCGTGAGTTCCTCGAACGGGTTGAGAAAAAGGCTGTTGGCGTGTTGCAGATCAAGTCGATCCAGCCGGCACAACAGCTCGTCAAGATCGTGCACGATGAGCTGACCGCGATGCTGGGCGAGCGCCGTGAGGGGCTCAAGATCAGCACGGTCCCGCCGACGATCGTGATGATGGTTGGGTTGCAGGGCTCAGGCAAAACGACCACGGCCGGGAAGCTCGCGCGTCGGTTGATGGCCGAGGGCAAGTCAACGCGACTCGTGGCCGCTGACGTGTACCGCCCGGCCGCCATTGATCAGCTTGAGACATTGGGCCAGGCGCTCAACGTGCCCGTGTATGCCGATCGGACGACCCAGGACGTCGTAAAGATCGCCAAGGCGGGCATCGATCAGGGTGTCCGCGCGCGCGAGCGTGTGGTGATCATCGACACCGCGGGTCGACTGCAAATCGACACGGGCATGATGGATGAGCTCAAGCGCCTCAAGGCGGCCATCAAGCCCGACGAAATTCTGTTTGTCGCCGACGGCATGACGGGTCAGGAGGCGGTGAAGATCGCACAGGGATTCGACGCGGTCCTGAATATCACTGGTGTGATTCTGACCAAACTGGACGGCGATGCACGCGGCGGCGCGGCGTTGTCGATTTACGGGGTGCTCAAGAAGCCCATCAAGTACATCGGTGTGGGTGAGAAGCCCGATGCGCTCGAGGAGTTCCATCCCGAACGCATGGCGGGACGCATTCTCCAGATGGGCGACATCGTGTCGCTGGTAGAGAAAGCGCAGGAGTCGTTTGATGCCGTTGAAGCGAAGAAGCTGGAGAAGAAGGTCCGCAAGGAGGGTATGGATCTTGAGGACTTTCTGTCGGCCATGCGACAAATGCAAAAACTTGGGCCGATGGAAAATCTGCTCAAGATGTTGCCCGGGGTGAACAGCAAGATGCTGAAAGACGTGAACATGGACCCGAAGCGCATGAAGCACATTGAAGCGATTGTACTCTCGATGACGCCGCAAGAGCGCAAGAAGCCGGAAATTCTCAATGGTTCACGTCGCGCGCGAATCTCCAAGGGCTGTGGGCGGCCCGTGCACGAGATCAATAAACTGTTGGATCAGTTTCGCGAGATGCAGAAGATGATGAAGAAAATGAGTGGCGGCGGCGGGAAAGGCGGCGCGATGCCACGGATGCCGTTTGGCGGGGGTGGCGGCGGCGGCGGGATGTTCGGGATGCGGTAACGGAGACCGCGATGGCGGCATCATCGATTCGGCATCAGGAGCAGGAAGCAGCGCGCGTCATGGCCAGCCTGACGACCGAGGCGCTGGGTGATCGACTGCGTCGGGCCCGCACACGCCAGGGGCGGTCTATTCGCGAACTTGCCGACGCGGCGGGACTGTCCAAATCGTCGATCGTGCGTCTTGAGCAGGGTGGCGGCACGTATCCCATGACGATCGTGAAGGTGTGCGCGGCGCTCGGACTGCATGTGGCGCGGCTGCGCGATCCCGATGGAGTGGGCGATGACCGCATGGCCGTCCATCGATTGAGCGACGACCGGTGGTACGATCTCACCGATTTCGGATCAGGGCCATTGGGAGGCGTCGATCGGCCGCTGACTGAGGAAGAGCGTGCCGACCTGGCACGCCATGGTGTCGCCGTGCCCATTGTGGTGCTCGCGTCGCGACTGACAGACGGTCAGTTGATATCGAACGTCATGGAGCTGTACGCGCCCAGTGAAACCCGCGAGCATCCGGGCGAGGAGTTCGTGTACGTGCTGGACGGTGCCGCGAAAATTACCGTCGGCCTGGCTGTGGTAACGCTGGTGCGCGGTGAGAGCATGGTATTTCGCAGCGTCGAGCCCCACACCTATGCGCCGGTGGAGGGTTCGACACTCCCGGCGCGATTGCTGATGGTTCGTCTGGACGACCGAGCGCAGGCGCCGTAGCACGTGGTCATGTCATGGCGCTCGTCAGGAGATCCTCGACGCCAAGCGCTGTCGCCCAGTGCCGCAGGTATCCCACGTCCAAAGCACTCCGATTCAGCGCGATGAGTTGACGGATGTCGCGACGTTGTACATCCGACGACTCGCCGCCCAGCCGGTACCACCGCAGCTTGGCCAGCAGGATGTCTTCCACACTCGATACGCGGAGTGACTCCGTCGCGCCGGGGATCTCAATCGTGACCGCGCGATCAAGGGCCGACCGATTGAATGGGCTGTCACAGGGAAAGAGATCGACTTTGAGATACGTTGTCCGATGGATCAGGTTGAAACTGGTGCCCGCTGCCAGCGCGGACATCGCTTGCTCGGCGTCGGCCACAAACGCCGCATCCAAGTCGCGCATCAGCGCGGGTAGCGCAGACGTCGTAATCGCGGCAACGAGATCGATATCGGCCGTGGCGCGGAACTCTCCATGTACGCTGCTGGCGAATGAACCAGTGATGTAGTAAGGGATCGCGTGGTGGCGCAGCGTCGCAATTACCGCGTCAACGACAGCAATCAGGTCGCTCGTGTCACTCACGTCGATGAGCGCTCGCCGCTCGGAAAGACGTGGCAACGTCCGAGCCATACAACTGTGTCAGGAATCGATCGACGACCGCCGCTTCACCGCTCGAGCCTGCGTGCAGCCGCGCGCCCTGCCACGCAAGCTGCCGCACGTATACGGAGAGTGCGAGCGCCCGAACGAACCGTTCAGACGGCGAGAGCCGTCCGATCATCGTCAGCAGCGTATCACGGGTTCCCGCGTCAGAATCAGTCATGACGCCGAAAGATAGCCCGCCGAAGCAGGTGCGTCGCGACGACGTGTTTCTGACGACGGGAGGACACGCGTATCCGTTTCGCGTCCCCGCCGGTTCGGTGGCAAGGGCGGCCGCCGTAGTTGATGCGGCTGTTCAGCCGATCAGCGCGTCAAGCCCTGGCCAGGCTGCCAGGTTGTAGCGCACCAGCACACCCAGATAGTGCAATCCGTTGTCGCCATGCTGCTCTTTCACCAACGTGGCAGCGCGCGCCACGGCCTCGGCATTCGCGTATGGTGGCTCGGTACCTTCGGGGATCACCCCTTTCTCATGCGTCACGCCGGCAGCATCGAGAAACGCGATCTGGATGGCCGGTTCAAGGTCCACATACAGCAGCTGCAGCAGCTCCAGTTCATCTTGTGCGGTCTCCGCGTTCAATCGCACGACTTCCCTGGCCAGACGTTCTGCCGACCAGGCCATCACCGTTGCCGCGCGAAACCCGCCACCCTTGGCGACCAGGCGTTGAGCGTACAACGCGCGCGTTCCCTTGAAATTGGCAATGGCGTGCTGCACGAGGGCGACTCGGCGAGTGGCAGGGAGCGCGCGGTAGAGCGACGATTTAGACATGGCCAGCAAGGTAATCGGCGGGCGGCGCGGTGTCTTGCGTCACGGTCTGGAATCTGCGTTTTCTGTGGGAGAGAGAGACTCGCCACGTCCACCGTGGCTTACTGCCCGGACGATTCGATTCAGCTCGCAGGTGGTCTTGATCTCGGCGAGGAACCGCTCGCTACCAAGGGCCGCGCCCAAGTCCGGGGGCAGCCCCGACACGCGTCTATCTTATGGGCTCTTCGGGCAAATCCTCACGTGCACGCTCCCGCCGCTCCCCCCCCAGGCTCTCAAAACCCGCACAATCACCCGCCCGAAATCCCGAAGAGCCTGAATACAGAAGTCTTACCGCAAATTTGCCTGCCTTTGATGCACGCGTTTTACCCACACGATTCCACGAAGAGCCATCGTATGGTTGTTCATGATCGCACACAACGTTCGGCCGAACCATGCCGTCCTCAATGTGAGGAGGCTGCATCAGGTCTTGAAGCCGAGCGA
>JANOKE010000315.1:0-18201 GCA_031419135.1 Gemmatimonadaceae bacterium | reverse complement strand
GCGCCGTTCGTCAGCCAGGTACGTGAGATAGGCCACAATGTCCGACTCACCCAATTCCGCCGGATGGCGCGTGCCGTGATATCGGATATAGCGGACGATCCAGCCCAGATAGGCCTGCTCGGTACGCGGGCTTAAATGGCGCGCGCGCATGCGGCCCCTCACTCGTGTCAACAACTTTGGCTGCTCTGCAGTCATATCCGGTACCCATGGCGTGGTTGGACTTCCCTGCCCACACCCTACCACCACCCTCCAAAAATTCCCTCATCAAATCATCGCGACGGACGATCTGCGAACGCCAAAGACTGTCATCAAATTCCTTCACCCCCGACCCCCCGACGCATCCGCGCCACCACCAGAAGCAACCGCTGGTCGATTGGCTGCGCCCTCTGCCGCCATCGCGCTCGTCCATGGTCTCGTCGTGGCAACGCGCAACGTCGGCGATTTTCGAACGCGTGGGCGTCAAGCTCGTGAATCCGTTCGCGGAGTAGTGGCGCGGACTTTGAGCCGTACGAAATAGGTTTGTGCTGGGGACGAAGGATGAGGATCCCAAGCGTCTGGCGCGTTCCATGAGCGAAGTCAGGCACCGATGATTTCGTTCAGACCTTCAAGCACCTGATCCAGTTCCTCCGGCGACACCGCACACAGGCGTTTGCCATTGCGCTTAACCGAGAGCGTTCGGATCTGGCTGATTTTCACCCACGATGGCTCTGGCAATCGACGACGCGTGAGTTCCAGCGTAAGCGGAAACGCGGCACGCTGTGGTTGGCTGGTCAGTGCCACGGCAATGACGGTACCCGATCGATCATTGAACACATTGTGACTCAAGATCAGCACCGGTCGCTGTCCGGACTGCTCATCCCCGCCAGTCGGAACAGGCCGCCTCGCCTCGCGCGTCGTCCTGCCACGTCGAACCCGGTTGGTGGTCGGGTTCGGTGAAGCCACGGTATACCAGGTACGAATCGACGCAGACGATTTAGAGTACTTGCAGTGACACGCCCGTCCCTGACGCGGCTGGCATTCGACCGGCCTGTCTCCCGCCAACGTCGTAAAGGATTCACCACCTTGTTGCTGTCGCAACGCTCAGGCCATCACACATTGAAATGATTGCGCCAGCGTCCGAATGGTGACGCGGTTGGTCTCACCCGCGTATACCGTGCGCCCATGTTCACTTGCTCCCTCGGCGCCGAGAGATTAATCGTATGGTCATGCCCCACCTCAGAAGGCAATGGACGATCGCCGAGCGCGACGAGCTTCCGGACGACGGCAACCGGTACGAAGTCATCGACGGAGAACTGTTCGTGACGCCCGCGCCGACCTGGCGGCACCAAGAGGCGGCCTTGCGCCTCTATCGCTTGCTTGCGGAGTATCTCGAACGAGAACGAGTCGGTCACGCGTTCGCAGCGCCCGCTGACGTCGCCTTTTCCCAACGTCGTGGCGTCCAACCGGATGTGTTCGTGGTGCCCCTCGTGCGCGGGCGCCGACCGCAACACTTCGACGAGGTAAAGCGGTTGTTGCTGGCGGTCGAAGTCTTGTCTCCAACCACGGCGCGGGCCGATCGTGTGGCGAAACGAATGCTTTTTCGAGACGAGGGCGTCGCGGAGTATTGGATCGTCGATCTCGACGCGCGGGCCATCGAGCGATCGACACCGAACGAGCCGAGGCCTGAAGTGCTCGTGGAAAGTTTGGAGTGGCATCCGGAGGGCGCGACCGAACCGCTCGTCATCGACCTCGTGGCGTACTTTGCGCGGGCGCTGGACGGGTAACCCCCGCACCAATGCTCGATGCCCTGGATTGAGCGAATACGTCGGCCGTCCCTCTTTACCGCGCGCTCACGACCGTCCGCAAGTCGTCGCAATGGACCCGGCGTTTCTGGTATTTGTTTCTCGCGTCATTGATGGTGTCGTCGTGGTCGATGCGTACGGATACCGTATCGTGTGATCGCCAGCCGGGTAACATGTTTCATTCCCCACCTCCGACCACCCGGAACGCCATGCCAGCCCGCATACTTCGCCTCGCCCGCCGCACCGTCGCCCTCTTGCTTGTCGCGGCCACACCACTCGCTGCCCAGCGTAGCGCCAAGCCCAAAGCGCCCACGCCCGCAGCAGCGCCGTCGCTCGTGGGAACGTGGACCGGAACGGCCACCGTTCCGCTGGCCGACAGCGCTATCGTTGTACCGGTGTTCTACACCTTTACGCAGACAGCGGGAACCATTGGTGGCACGGCGATGGTGCCGGGTCAGGGCACGGGGACCATCTCCAACGTGACACGTGACGGCACACGGTTGCAGTTTCGCGTTACCGCGACCGAGGGGCGCCTGCTCGAGCACGATGGAAAATTCGGTACCGACGGCGCGCTCGAAGGATTGGTGAACATGGACAACCTGCCGGTCGCGAAGTTCAGGATCGTGCTCAAGCCACTAACGCGTCCGGCGAAATAAATTTCGTCAGGACGCACCATGGTGGAATGTATTGCCCAGTGATCGAGTGGCACGTCGGAACGGACCTCGACAAGCCGCGGTGTGAGCCGATTTGGCGCGGTCTTGCGCGTGTGAGATGTCGACCCACACTGCGAGGACTTCATGCCGACCCCCCGATTCCTGTTGCTTGCCGCCATCATTGCCGCCGGCTGCGGCGGAGAACCCAATGCGCCTCAAGGGCCCAGTGGGCCACCACCAGTAGCGCTCCTCTCCGTGACGCCCGGGAGCGCGACCCTGATTCCCCCACAGACCAACCAACTCACCGCGTCCGTGCTCGACGCCGCCGGGAATGTGCTCACCGATCGCGCGATTACGTGGAGCAGCAGCGCGCCGGCGGTCGCCACGGTGTCCGCTTCCGGCCTGTTGACCGCCGTAGCGGCGGGTACCGCAACCATCACCGCGACGTCTGAAGGCAAGAGCGGCTCGGCGGCAATCACCGTCGTTCCATCAGTGGCGCTCCTCTCCGTGACGCCGGTGAGCGCGAGGCTGGTTCCACAACAGACCAACCAACTCACCGCGTCCACGCGCGACGCCGCCGGGAATGTGCTCACCGGTCGGACGATCACATGGACTAGCAGCGCGCCGGTGGTCGCCACGGTGTCCGCTACCGGCCTGGTGACCGCAGTGACAGTGGGAACCGCAACCATCACCGCTGTGAGTGAGGGAAAGAGCGGATCGGCTGCGATAACGGTCGGTGAGGGCGGCCTTGTAGGAGCCACTGGAGGCACGGTGGCCTCGTCTGACGGCCGCGTCACGCTGATCCTGCCCGCGGGTGCCGTCTCGACGGGACTCGCACTGACGATCACGCCCACGGCCAGCCCGCCAACGCCTCTCGCTGGAACCACGGCAGTACGGGGAACGACATACGTATTCGGCCCGGAAGGCGCGCAGTTTGGCGTTCCGGTCACCGTCACGATCAAGTACGACCCAGCGTCGCTTCCCGCTTGGGTGCTTCCCGGAGACCTCGTCATTCAGCGCTGGAACGGAACCCAGTGGTCAAAGCTCACAAATCTCGTGGTCAACTCCGCAGCGCGCACCGTGACAGGCCAGACCCCGGGGTTCAGCACGGTGGGCGTGTACTTCCTGAACCCTCAGGTCACGCTCACGCCGATACCGGCGAGCGTCAATTCCATTCAGCGCTCGGTCACGTTCACGGCTGAAGTCTCCGGGGAGGGGCGCAGTCCGGATGCGCTGCAGTTCACCTGGACAAATACGGGCGCGAACGGAACCTTCACGGGCCAGTCCCGCAACACGATTCAGTACACCGCGGTTACTCCCATCCTGCCCCCTGGCGACATCGATGGCGTACGGGTCGTGGTTAGGGGCCAGTTCGAGCCCAATGGTGCGTTCGAAGTCATTGGCGAGGCGCACACCGTTGTCCGCTCCGACCTTAACCTCCTTCTTCAACTGCTGCCCGCTTCGTCTTTGGTCCAGTACGCTGGTACGGTGCAACTCGCGGCGACGGTGATCGACCGGAATGGTACCCGCTACGATAACACCCCGTATCTCCGTTATGAGTGGACCTCGACCACCACGTCAGGCACGATCAACGTCGGTACGCAGCGCACCAGCCTCCCGGCGGTCACCTACTCGGCCTATCCCGCATCACAACAATCGAACGTATTCCCGAAAGGTGACAAGATCACCGTCAAGGTGTTTATGGTGGTGTACAGGCGGACGCGTCTTCTGCTGAGCGACGGGTTTACCGTCGACTCAACCGTTACGGAGCAGGGACAGAAGGACGCATTCGTGCAGGTTATTCCTCAGTATCAGGTGAGCTTGGTGCCTCAGAGCGCGCAGTTGCAGGCCGGGCAATCGACGACCTTCCAGGCGCGGCTGACGCCCGCATGGCAGGGGGATGAACAGCTCTTCTTCCAATGGAACACCACCGGCAATCAGGGAACGCTGTCGGCGGCCCAAGGCTCCGCGACCTATACCGCCGCTGCGAACCCAACGGGTGGCACGGATTTCGTCGATGTGGACGTCCGGGTAGGATTCATCGGCCAGCTTGGCACCGCACGGGCAAGTGTCTCTGTAGAGGCTCGGCAGCAGGTGGTCGCAGGGTCCTTTTTCATTACAGAGCCGGTGGGACTGGACGCTGGACGTCAGTGCGTGGAGTCGTACATCGTGTTTCCCGTCGTGCCGGGCGCTCGCGCCTACGAGATGCACGCATTTGGATTCAACGACCCGGCGTTCTGGGGTACGGACATCAGGAGGTCCTTTTCCGTCCCGCTTCCGACTGGCCGAGGATGCAGCCGCGCAGGGTGGGGACTCACCGGCGTGTTCGGCGGCCAGTTTCAGTTCTATCTCGGCAGCTTTTCTGGCCCCACCAATACGATCGCCGGTGCGATTGCATCGGCCAACAGCCGGTTTGCCGGGATGCGGGTCGAGGTGACGTTGCGGTACTGATCGGGACATCAGCACACGCGCTACGCCAAGGGAGCGGCAATAGCGCGTGCTCACGCGTGCGCGCGCGATTTCGGGACTGCGCCAGCCGTGCTCGCCTCACTTGCGAGCACCCTCCATATTTCCCGCACCCGATCGAATTTCCTATGCCGAGACGCCACGCCGATGGCCATGCGGCTCCGGTTGATGAAGGACGCGTACCAGAAAGACACGATTCGTCGCGTCGCGCGCGTACGCGCCGAAGGAATCGCCGCACTGATGCGCGCCGTAGCGCCCGGGATGAACGATCTCGATGCCGCAGGCGCGCCATGAACTCTCCTCACCCGGGCGATCAGGTCGCCGCGCTCCTCGAAGCGCTCGAACACGGTGCGCCAGATGCCCTCGAACGCCTGACGCCGCTGGTCTACGACGAGCTGCGGCTGCTGGCGTCAGGGTATCTCCGGTTCGAGCAGAACGACCACACGCTGGAAACCACCGGTCTCGTTCACGAGGCCTATCTCAAGCTGGTCGATCAGCGCTCGCACAACTGGAAAAACCGCTCCCATTTCTTTGGGATCGCCGCGCAGGCCATGCGCCGGATTCTCGTCGACCATGCGCGGAAGCGCCATGCGACAAGGCGCGAAGGCGGCCGGCCGATAACGCTCAACGACGAACTCGCCGGGGCGAAGGACGACCATGACATCCTCGGAGTGGACGAGGCATTGCAGCGCCTGACGGTCCTCGACGAACGCCAGGCAAAGATCGTGGAGCTGAGGTACTTCGCCGGCCTGACAATCGAAGAGACGGCCGAAACCATGGGCGTCTCGCCCGCAACCGTGAAACGAGAGTGGTTCTCCGCTCGCGCCTGGCTGCAGCGTGAGCTGGGCTGAGCCACCGGCGGATAATTGCGCGCGTGAGAGAGCCATGAGCATGAGTCCCGAACGCTGGCAGCGCGTCAAGGCGCTCTTTGACGGCGCCCTTGAACAGTCGCCACTGCACCGAGATGCCTGGCTCCGCGAGACGTGCGCGGATGACGCCGCCTTGCGGGACGAAGTGGCTGGTCTCCTCGTGGCACTCGACCAGGAGCCCGAGCGCTTTGAATCCGCGCCCCGTTTCGCCGCAACGCTGGGCGCCAACGGCGCGTCACCCAGCGTGGCCCCTGGCGGGATGGTAGGCCCGTACCGCATTGACCGTGAAATCGGACGGGGAGGAATGGGAGTCGTTTTCGAAGCGCATCGCGCCGACCAGCAATTCACGAAGCGCGTCGCGGTGAAGATGATCTCGCGCGGCATGAACACCGACAGCATCCTCCAGCGCTTTCGCCGCGAACGGCAGATCATGGCGCGACTCGAGCACCGCAACATCGCGGCGATGTTCGACGGCGCAGCCACGGAGCAGGGGCAACCGTACTTCGTGATGGAGTTGGTTTCCGGAGCACCTATCGACGAGTATGCGAACCGCCACGCACTCGACATCCCGGCGCGGCTGCAGCTCTTCGTGCAAGCGTGTGGCGCCGTCCAGTACGCGCACCGCAACCTCGTGGTCCACCGCGACCTCAAGCCCGGAAATATTCTGGTTGGCGACGATGGAACGGTAAAGCTCCTCGATTTCGGCATCGCAAAAGTCCTCAGCGATGAAGATGACGACGACGGGTTGACGGACATGAAGAGCGGAACGCCGCACACCACAGCGTACGCCAGTCCCGAGCAGGTGAACGGACAGCCGGTCACCACCGCCACCGACGTGTTTTCGCTCGGCGTCGTGTTGTATCAACTTCTCGCATTGCAGCACCCGTTCAACTTCGACCGCCCAGGCGCCGAGGAGGTACGCCGCCGCATTCGCGAAGCCGAGGTCGTGCCGCCCAGCAAGTCCAGGCAGGGACTGGTTCGAGGGCTCACTCGCGGTGCGCAGGCTGACCTCGACGCGATCGTCCTCATGGCGATGCGAAAGGAGCCCGAACGCCGCTATGGCTCTGTCGACGAATTGGCAGAGGACATCCGGAGATATCGTGGCGGACGCATCGTCCGGGCCCGTCCCGACGCACTCGGCTACCGTGTTCGGATGTTCGTGCGGCGGAACCGGGCGGCGGTGTTTGGCGGAATCACGGCGCTCGGCGCGCTGGTGGCCGCACTCATCGTGACGCTGTCCCAAGCGAGTACGGTCCGCGCCGAGCGCGACCGGGCGCGACGTGCTGCGGAGAAGACAGCGCTCATAAATGGATTCCTGCAGGCTACTTTGGGCGCCGTCGATCCGAGCTGGTATTCGCAGTCGATCAAGGTGGGTCCGCAGACGACGCTCGCTGAACTGCTTGAGGCAGTCGGCACGCGCGTCGAGGCGGACCTCGCCGACGTGCCGGACGTACTCGCCGATGTCATGCAAACAATCGGCCGCGCCAATCTGGCGCTCCGTCGCACCGACCTTTCTATCAAGCAACTCGAACGCGCCCGTTCACTCCACGAAGCGACGATGGGCCGTTCCAGCGTCGAAGTTGCGACGGATGAACACGAATTGGGGACGGCTCACTCAGCCGCTGGCGACCTCCGAGCCGCCGAAACATGGTTACGACGATCCGACCAGACGTTTCGCGCGGCCGAAGACACCGTATCGGACCAGTATGGAAGGAACCTCTCGGACCTCGGTACACTGCTCGGCCAGATGGGACGCCCCGCCGACGGTGAACCGCTGATCCGCGCGGCGGCAGCGCACCGGTGGCGCTTCGACAGCGCGAGTGTGGCGAATGCGATCCTGCTGGGAAACCTCGGGCTCGTCCTGAGCCAGCAAGGCAAACTTGTCGAAGCAGAGACGACCTATCGCCAGGCGCTCAGGGAATTCGATCGCCATCCGCGGGAGTATTTCGAGAAAGGGTACACGCTCGGGAATCTCGCCGTGGACCTCGTCGTTCGTGGCAAGGCCGGCGACGCGCTGCCGCTCGCTCGGGGCCAGATCGACCTGTTTTCACGAATGCTGGGGCCCGAACATATGGTGGTCGGTTATGGATGGGTAAACCTTGCGCGGGCATTGCATGGAATCGGCAGCGACCCGGATGCCCTGTCGGCCGCCCGGCGGGCAGAAGCGATCTTTCGAAAGGCGCTTCCACCGGACCATCCAGACTTCGCCCGAACCGAGAGCATCATTGGCCAGGCCTTCGCTTCGCAAGGGAAGCTGGTCGCGGCAGAGCAACGCCTGCGGCACGCGCTCAGCATTCGCCAAAGCAAGCTCGCTCCTGGCAGCCCGCACATCGCGGACGTGCTGTTCGCACTGGGCAACGTGCTGGAACTATCGGGTCGCTTCGCTGAAGCCGAGTCGCTCCTGGTTGCCGCCGACCGGAGCTACACCGCGGTTCTTGTACCGTCAGATCCCCGGGTCGCCGCTACGCGTAAGCAGCTCCTCGACCTTCGGAACCGGGAGAGTCGGCCGCCACGCGCGTCGCGCTGAGCGCCGGGCGACCTCTTTTCGGACCAGCGAACGCTAGCCGAACCCGTGCGACCCAAACTTTCCGCGTTTACCCCGGACCCTTGCCAGCCGTCAGCCGCGCCAGCGTCTCGTCGAACGCTTTCCGCACCACATCGTCGGTACTCACCCGCCGAGTGAGCCGCACAAAATCCGCCTCGGTCAAACCATGCTCCTTGAGAATTCGCTGCGTTCCAACCTGTAACTTCTCACGCAGTGTGGCCTGCACCTCGGGCTTCTTGGCTTTCGTCTCGGCCAACTCAGCTTGGACCTGACCGCGCAAAACGGCAACGGCGATGTGCGCCTTGACGAACGTCTCCATTGCGGTCGCGGTCACCAGGCTATCGAGTTGCTGGGCCTGAACCGGCCAAAGCGGCGCGAAAATCGCGAGCCCCAGCATGAGGAGGAGTCGGTGACGGATCTGTGACAGCCGCATTCGTGGTGCCGTCCGTGTGAAGTGTGAGCTGGTCGTCGCCTCGGAAGGTCTGTGCCCGGAACCCGCGAGTCAACCGGCCACTTCATGACCTGTCTTGCGGGACGGCCTCCTGTTGCCGCATCTTCATAGCTCCTACCTACTTACGCCCGCTCTGTAATCTTCGAGGGTGCGCATGCGCCTGCTTCTCGCGCTGGCATTGATGACGACTGCTGTGTTGGTGCCAGTTGATCGCGCCGCGGTCCGCACGCCACCCGCTCGCCCGTTCATTCGCCCGTCGTCGGTCGAACTCAACGCGGTGGTCAAGCAGTACTGCCAAAAATGCCACAACGCAACCACGCGGCGCGGCAATCTGTCGCTGGTCGCGTTCGATGTGGGTGCGGCGCCAATGCAGCCCGATGTTGCCGAAAAGATTATTGCCAAGTTGCGTTTGGGCGTGATGCCGCCGTCGGGGTCTCCGCGACCGACCGCCGACACGGTTGACGCGTTGGTTGCACGTCTCGAGCGACAGTTGGATTCGTCGGCGCTTGCCCACCCGAATCCGGGACATCGCACTTTTCAGCGTCTCAATCGGGCCGAGTATCGATCGTCGGTGAAGGCAGTGCTGGGACTTGATGTGGATGCGAGCGTGTATCTGCCGCCCGACACCAAGAGCGACAATTTTGACAACATTGCCGACGTCCAAATGCTCTCGCCCACGTTGCTGGACGGATATCTGCGCGCCGCCAGTGACCTGAGTTGGTTGGCCGTGGGCAACGGCGCTGCATCGGCCGCGTCGCACACATACACGATGCCCAAAATGGCGTCGCAGGTGGAGCACGCAGACGGCGCACCGTTTGGCACGCGCGGTGGCATGTCCGTGATGCACACGTTTCCGGCCGACGGCGACTACCGCTTCGATGTGAACTTCTTTCACGAAACGACGGGCGCGTTTGCCGGCGGCCTGGCACGCGGCGAGCGCATGGAAATCTCGGTGGACGGCGAACGTGCGGCGCTGCTGGACATCGATCGTTTCATGACCGCCTCCGATCCAAACGGGGTTGGCATGTCTACCGAGAAGGTGCGTGTTTCGGCCGGCCCGCATAGGATTTCCGCGGCGTTTGTGCCACCTGCCTTCCAAGGGGTGGTGCAGGATCTGATCTCCCCGCTCAAGTACTCCCTGAGCAGCACATCAAACGCCACCGCCTACGGGTTCTCGCAGGTCCCGCACTTGCGCGAATTCACGGTGAAGGGCCCGCTCACGATCACTGGCGTTTCCGAGACCCCCACCCGACGTCGGATCTTCACCTGTCGCGCGAGCACAGGGGCGGGCGGGCGGTCGTGCGCCCAATCCATCATCAACCGCTTGGGGAGCGACGCCTATCGTCGTCCGCTCACCACAAACGACCGCAATGGACTGCTGTCGTTGTACGACGCAGGCAGCGCCAATGGTGCCGGTTTTGAGGCGGGTGTGCGCTCCGTTATCGAAGGGTTGCTGGCCAGCCCCGACTTCGTGTTCCGCTTTGAACGTGCCCCGGCCGGTACGGCGCCGGGAGCGACCTACCGGCTCCGCGACATCGATCTCGCGTCGCGACTCGCGTTCTTTTTGTGGTCGGGCCCACCCGATCGCGCCCTGATTGAGATCGCTACCCGCAACCAGTTGTCTCAGCCGGCCGTGCTGGAACGCGAAGTGCGGCGCATGCTGGCCGACCCGCGTGCCAGTTCACTCGCTACACGCTTCGCGTCGCAGTGGCTGCGATTACCCGACCTCGACATGGTGCAGCCGGACATCCGGCAGTATCCCGATTTCGATGAGCAATTGCGCGGGGCGATGCGTCGCGAAACGGAGTTGTTTTTCGACGACCTCGTAAGGAAAAACCGGAGTGTGCTGGATTTCTACCGCGCTGATTACACGTTTGTGAACGAACAGTTGGCCCGACATTATGGTATGCCCAATGTCGCGGGCAGTGCGTTCCGTCGCGTGAAGTATCCCGACAGCACGCGACGCGGCATTCTTTCGCACGCCAGTGTGCTCACGCTCACGTCACACGCCGGTCGCACGTCGGCCGTGGAGCGCGGGAAGTGGGTGATGGAGGTGCTGCTGAACAGCCCGCCGCCACCGCCACCGCCGGGCGTGCCGGATCTGGAAGCCACGCCGGGATCCAGTGGTGGACGCACCCTCACCGTGCGCGAACGGATGGAAGAGCATCGCAAGAATCCGGCATGCGTTTCGTGCCACAAGATGATGGATCCGATCGGATTGGCGATGGAGAATTTTGACGTGACCGGGCGGTGGCGTGTGCGCGACAACGGCATGCCGATCGACTCACGCGGCGATCTGTGGGATGGTTCTCAGGCGCAGAGTCTTCCGGCGCTGCAGGCCGCACTACTCCGTCGACAGGAAACATTGCTCCGCACCTTCACGCGCAATCTGATGGCCTATGCCGTGGGACGTCGTGTGGAGCCATTCGATATGCCGTCGGTGCGGAAAATCGTGCGTGATGCCGGCAAGTCCGACAATCAGATGTCAGCGTTCATCCTCGGCGTTATTCGGAGCCCCGCATTTCTCATGCAGCGCACCGACGAACCAGCCAAAACCAATTCGGCGACGCAGCCCGCGTTGCCTTCCCGCTAAAAACCCAACCCATGGCGATCATCACAAGACAGTCGCTCGACCGCCGCACGTTTCTGCAGGGAATGGGCGCGATGGTGGCACTGCCCTACCTGGACGCCATGAAACCCCTGGGGCGACTGGGCGCGGCGAAGGCCGCTGCCGCCGCCGACCCCACCCGCATGCTGTTCATGGAAATGGTGCACGGCGCGGCCGGCTGCAGTCCGTTTGGTCTTACCGAGCATCTCTGGTCGCCGGCGGTCACCGGCTCGGCCTTCGATATCAGTGCCACGTCGCTCTCACCGCTGGAGCCATGGCGCAAACATCTGAGCATCATCAGCAATACCGATGTGCGCATGGCCGAGGCATACAAAGCGGAGGAAATTGGAGGTGATCACTTCCGCTCCAGTGCGGTATTCCTCACGCAGTCGCATCCAACGCAAACAGAAGGCTCGGACATTTACGCCGGAACGTCCATCGATCAGCTGTACGCACAGCGTTTTGGTCAGGCCACGCCGATTCCGTCCATGCAGCTCTGCATCGAGCCGCTCGACCGCGCCGGTGGGTGCGCGTACGGCTATTCGTGCATGTACACCGATTCCATCAGTTGGGCCTCGCCCACCGAACCGCTGCCCATGATCCGCGATCCACGCGTGGCGTTCGAGCAACTGTTCGGGGTGGGTGGCACCGCGGCCGAACGGACAGCGCGCACGCGCAGCACCGGCAGCGTACTGGACTGGATTACCGCGCGAGTGGGGCAACTGCAGCGTGAACTGGGTGCCTCCGATCGTCAACGCATGGATCAGTATCTCGAAAATATCCGGGAAATCGAGCGACGCATTCAACACGTGGAGAAGCGCAATTCCAGTGGCGAGGAACGCGAACTCGCGGGCAGCCCCACCGGTGTTCCCGACTCGTTCGATGAACACGTGAAGATCATGTTCGATTTGCAGGTGCTGGCGCTGCAGAGCGATATGACGCGCGTTTTCTCCTTCAAGATGGGCCGCGACGCGTCGTCACGCGTGTTTCCCGACAGCGGAGTGGCCACCGGCTTTCACCCGTCGTCGCATCATGGCAACAATCCGGCGCGGGTGAAGGAGTTTGCCGAAATCAATCGGTATCATGTGGGGCTGTTGCCGTATTTGCTGAACAAACTCAACACAACGATGGATGGCGAAAAAACGTTGCTCGAGAAAACGGCGATTGTGTATGGATCGCCGATGGCCGACAGCAACACGCACAACCATCGTCGCGCTCCGCTTATTGTGTTGAGTGGTGCGCACGACAGGCTGACCGGCAACGTGCATGTCAAAGCGCCCGACGGCACGCCCATGGCGAACGCCATGTTGAGCCTCATGCACCGCTTCGGGATGGACGACATGCAGTCGTTTGGTGACAGTACTGGTGAGCTCACGTTCTGACCTCTGAGTGGAATCCCCGCCATGAACATCACCGCGTTGCCATCGCTGCGTCGAAACCTGAGTATGCTGGCTCTCGCACTGCCCTTGGGTGGTGTGCCCGTCCCCCCGGTGGCAATGGCCCCGGCCGCAGCGACGGTGGCCGACGCGGCAATGCGCGGCGACGTCGCTGCGGTGCGCGCGCTGGTGCGAAAGGGGAACAATGTGAATGTTGCGCAGGGCGACGGCATGACCGCCCTGCACTGGGCGGCCATGCGTGGTGACTCCACTCTGGCCCAGGTGCTGCTGCAGGCACGCGCCAGTGTGTTGGCGACCACGCGCATCGGTGCATTCACGCCGTTGCACATTGCGGCGCAGAATGCCAGTGCGTCGGTTGCGCGCGCGCTGCTGCGCGCCAAAGCCAATGCGCGCGCCGTGAACGGCGACGGGGTATCGGTGCTGCACTTCGCAGCGATGGGCGGTGACACCGCGATCGTGGCGGCGCTGCTGCGTGCTGGCGCCGACGTGAATGCCGTCGAGCCGGCGTGGGGACAGACCGCCTTGATGGTGGCGGCCGGCCGCGGCCGCAGCGACGCCGTGCGTCTGTTGCTCATCAAGGGTGCCGACTGGCGTCGTTCGGCCAATACCATGGACCCGATGGCCAGCGCGGCGCAGGATCGTCAGGCGAAGCAACAGCGCAACGCAGTGCTGGCGCAGTTGCGCGAACAGCAGGGTGCCACCAAGAACCCCAATTGGCAGCCAAACAGCAAGCAGGTGCAAGCCGCGGTGAAGGCGGCGTTGGAGGTGGAACGCGTGAGCGCCAACGCCGCGTCGCTGGCCAGCGCGGCGGCGGCGACGACAGCGGAGGAAGCGCGTTTGGCGGCCCAGGGTGGTGCCGGTTTGGATGACGACACGCCGGGCTACACCGAACTGCTTGGCCATCAGGGCGGACTCACCGCGTTGCTGCTGGCCGTACGCGAAGGACACCAGGAAACGGTGAAGGTTCTCCAGACAGGTGGCGTTGATATCAATCAGGTGAGCGCGGGCGACCACACCAGTCCGCTGCTCATGGCGGCCATTAACGGTCATTACGATGTGGCCATGCAGCTCCTTGCCGCCGGCGCAAACCCCAATGTGGCCAGTGATGCCGGCGCCACGCCGCTGTACGGGGTGATCAACAAGGAGTGGGCTCCAACATCACGAACGCCACAACCCGCCTATCAGCTGCAGCAACGGGCGAGTTACCTCGACCTGATGCAGGCACTGCTCAACGCCAAGGCCAACCCCAACGTGCGTCTCAAGCGGTCGTTGTGGTACACGACCTACAATCGTGACAATCTGCGGGTGGAGTTCGCGGGCGCCACACCGTTTTTCCGTGCGGCGTATGCCACGGACATTCCGGCCATGAAGATGCTGCTGGCGGCCGGCGCGGATCCCGCCATCGGCACGATCAAGCCGGTCGCGCGCGCGCGTCGCGGTGCTGGCAGCACCGCCGAAACGCGACTCGACGCGTCCGGCCTGCCACCGGTTCCCGACGGCGGATCAGGGGTGTTGCCAATTCATGCGGCCAGTGGTGTTGGATACGGCCAGGGGTTCGCCGGGAACGATCACCGCCATGTGTTTGACGGTTGGATACCGACTGTGAAATTCCTCGTGGAAGAACTCCACGCCGACGTAAACGCGCGCGACTTTGGCGGCTACACGCCGCTGCATCATGCGGCAGGTCGCGGCGACAACGCGATGATCAAATATCTGGTCTCCAGGGGCGCCGATGTGAAGGCCGTGGCGCGCAACGGACAGACCACGGCCGACATGGCCAACGGACCGGTTCAGCGCATCTCGCCATTCCTTGAGACGGTCAAGCTGCTTGAGGAGTTGGGCTCGAAAAACAACCACAAGTGCATCTCCTGCTGACAGCGCTTACGGCACTCCCTTGAGCATACGGTACTGCTCCAAGGCAAAGTTCACCTTCTGATCCACCGCAATCTTGCCAATCGCTGCCGTGGCCTTGGTGGGATCGCCACTCACCCCCGAGTCGGGTCCGCCACCACCGGGCAGCAACCGGTCAAGCCGAATCCCGTCGCCAAATACGTACAACAGTTGCGACGTGTCGCTGGTGCCGGCATGTGAACCCACCGTCGCCGCATCCCACCCAAACGTTTTTTGCAGATAGTCGCGAATCGCGATCCGACCCTTCTGGTAGTAGTCCACCAAGGCATACACCCGAACACCGGTGCCCGCCCACTCGGCGTTCAGCGTGTTCGCAACGTTCGTTAAGCCCGCCTGATTGCCGCCGCTGTCGCCAATAAGCAGGATGTCGGTGAATCCGTGCACCCGAAGCGATCGCACCGCCGCATCGAGGAGTCGATCATAGCTGGGCGATGGCAGCGATATCACGCCGGGCTTGTCACCAAACCCTGCGCGGGTGTAGTCACCCTCCGGCACGTACTGCACGGTGGGAGCGACCAGCGCATTGCCCAGTTTATTGGCTAACTGACCCGCCGCGAACGTTACGATGTAGTTGTGCTTTCCCAGCACCATGTGCGGTCCGTTCTGTTCGGTGCCGCCGGTGGGAATGATCACAACTCTCTTCCCGCCGGCAATGGCATCGCGAATCTCTGTCCACGTCATGGCCTCGAGATACGGCGGACCCAGCAGATTCGGACGCTCCTGCGCGTGCAGGGTCGTACCAAACGGTGCGGCGACGGCAAGCACCATGGCGGTTGTTGTAAACAGTGAACGCATCAGTTACGTCCTCCCGCAGCAAGGCTGGCGCGAATCTGCGCCACCGCGTTATCGATCTTGATTTGTACCAGCGCCTTCCCCAGCTCGGCCGTGGCCTTGGTGGGATCACCATTCACACCACTGTCGGCCGATCCACCGTTGGGTGCGAGACGATCACGGCGCACCAGTGAGGGATTCACAAACAGCAGCTCTGAGGTATCCACCATCCCCGCGTGACTGCCAATCGATTCCATCGAATATCCAAGCCCGCCCAGATACGCGCGAATGTCGGTGGTGGATTTGGTGTAGTAGTCACCAATGAACAGCGCGCGTCCACCGGCGTCCTTGAACGCCACGTTCAACTGGTCGGCCGCAGCTTTCATCCCCGATTGATTGCCGCCCGAATCGCCAATCAGAATCACGGTCTTGAACCCCCCGGCCCGCAGACTCTTCCCGGCGTGCACCAGCAGCTCAATGAATCGATCTTCCGGAAGCGTAATGGATCCGGCCTTGGCCATGTGCCCACGCAACGGCAACTCCCAACTGCCTTCGGGTACATAGGTGATAATGGGCGCCACGAGCGCATCACCCAGGAGTTTGGCAATGCGCTCCGTGGTGTGTTGCAGCACATACTTGTGCTCACCGGTCACCATGTGTGGACCCTTCTGTTCCTGACCGGCCGTTCCAATGATGATCGTGGAGGTGCCGGCACGCTGCAAATCACGCACCTCGGTCCATGTCAACTCATCGAGAAACACCGGCTTGGCAGCAGACTGCGCCGTCGCGCGTCCAGCGAGCGAAAGAGTGAGCAGCACGACGGCGGTAAATCTCATGGGTCTCACCAGCCTTCAGGGCTTGTAGTTGGTATTGGTTTGCTTTTCCGACAGCGGCGTAGCAAAGCACAGATCGCGTCCGGGAATTTCTTCTTTCGGATCGAGCGCGCCGGGTCGGCTGAGCGTTGTCCATCGCCGCAGATCACCCAGTCGACGCCCTTCGAGCCACAGTTCGATGCCGCGTTCGCGCTTGAGGGCCGCCCACGCCTCGGTGGCGTTCGCGGCGGTTACCGGAGCAAGCGCCAGCGCCGTGCGCCGACCATTGATTGATGCGAGCGCGCCGGTCACGTCGTTGGCGATAAGCTTGGCCTCGGCCTCGATCAGTCGCATCTCCCAACCGGAGGCCAAGTTGATGCCCGACGTCAACGTCGGATACTTGGTTTGGAAGTACCACCGCACTCGGCCCAGCGTCCCGACCGCCGCATCGCCAACCAGAATGGTGAGGCTGCTATCGAACGGCACGCGCGGATCACGTGTGGTTTTGCGATAGTTCTCCGTGACGGTATTCCACACGGTGTGGGCGCGGTACGGTTGATTGGCACTGGCCCAGAACAGCCGGTTGTACTGGTCCAGTTCATTCTGGAAGTACGGCATCCGATACACCATGGTGTTGGCGATTCCCGCCGCATCAGCGATTGCACCGGTTGGATTATTCCGCAGCAAACGCACCGAGGCGCGCCCCGCAGTAGCCGCTTGCAGAAGCGTGGTGTTATTCGTCGTTGTTGCGACCGTGATGGCCTCGGTGAAGTTGGCCTCCGCCCGCTCGAAATACACCACGTGCGTACCGTTTGCCCCCCCGTTAATCACCCCTTCGCAGAAGTTCTCCCCCAGCTGTCGGTTGGCATAACCCGCCCACACGAGCGCCTGCGCCAGCGAATTGTTGGTGGCCGTGGTGGCCGTGGTGGCAACAACGGCTTTGGAGCGCGCCACTGCGTCTTCGGCGGTCCATCGCGCACGCTGTGAGAAATCCCAGAACACGTTGCCATCATCGTCAGTGAGCTTGCCGTTCTGTTGCTGCACGGATATACCGAACGCGCCAGTCGATCCGCCCGGGAAGACCTCTCGCGTGGCCGCCCCTCCCGTATACGCCGTCCAGTTCAGCGCTTCGGCCAGATCGCGCCCCGCGCCACTGATAATGGCGTTGAGCGCACTGGGTGCATTCAACGCGTCGGCCTGAATAGGACCGGGATTCGTCGCGTCCAGCGTGCACCCGGCAACCACGGCCAGCAGGGCCAACGGCGTGGCCATCGCAAGCCCGCGCGCGCACGAGCGCGCGATCGATGAGGAATTGGTAGAAAGCATTGGTGACGTCCTCAGTAGGAGATGCGAAGTGAGGCCAGGAACACGGCCGGTGCCGGAATGTGCTCATTGATACCTCGCACCGTCGCATTGAATGAGTCGTTGTTGGTCATCTCGGGATCGAACAGTGGCATGCCGAAGTTGCGTCTCAGCACATTTGACGCCGAGAAGACAAACGTACTGTTGGCCGTACGTGGAATAAGCGTGCCCAGCGGCACCGTGAGCGAGATATCACGCATCTTGAAGAAATCGGCCTTGAAAATGAACATGTCCGAGCGAACATTCGCCGGAATGCACGTAAGCGTTTCCCGGGCCGTGATGGGCTGCGTGGCCGCAATGTTCTTATACGCGTCGAAGCAGGTTGGCCACAATACCGATCGCGAGAGGGCGTTGAACGATGCCCCCTCCTCGATGTACGCGCCGCCCTGATACTCGCCGCGCGCCGACAGCGTGATATTGCGCCACCCGCGAATGCTGATGTTGCCACTGAAGATCCGCGTGGGTTGGCTCGGCCCAAAGTCGAAGTTGGACACGGTATCCGGCGCGACCCCGCGCGCATCGGCATTGCGAATGAGCTTGCCGCGCACCACAGGCGCCGGTTGCCCTACCTTTAC